>JAUVTO010000061.1 GCA_030601485.1 Desulfobacterales bacterium
AGCCGATTTTCCCCTCCGTATTCATCGGAAACCAGTTCTTTCCTGAGCTCTTCCAACATAGCTGGCGGGAAAAGATCGTTAAAAGACATTTTCATGATCATTTCATATGCGGAATAGCCCAGCAGTTTCTCTGCTTGCTGGTTAAAAACAATAATGGATCCATCACTGTCCGAGGCGATTATGGCATCTATGGAACTCTGAATTAGGTTGTGTTCAAACTCAAAGAGTGTATGAAGCTCTTGTTGCAGCCGCTTGATTTCGCGCATATCTTTAAAATAGCCCACCGTGGCAACTTCCTGTCCTTCTTCATACAGTAATGCTGCGGAGAGCAGGATGGGTATTATCTGCTCATACTTATCGACGATTTCCACTTTATAGTTAACCAAACGGCCGGGACCGCCGTACTCAGGCCCGTAAATCATTTTCTTAATGTTTTTAGCCTCGCCTTCTTTGTAAAACTGGGTGACGTGAATTTTGGAAAGTTCCTCCTGGGTGTACCCGAATATGTTTTCAGCGCCCTTATTAAAAATGATGATGTTGCCTTTACGGTCATTGGCAATGATTGCGTCTATTGAGGTCTGGATAAGGTTTGTTTGAAAGTCATGCGCTTTTTTAAGCTTTCGTTCCATCTCCTTTCTCTGGGTTTGATCCACACAGACCCCTTCATACCCTATAACGCTCCCCTCTCGATCATATCGTGCGTGAGCGGTGCGCAATACCGAGATCACTTTTCCATCCTTGCGCTTCAAATTAACTTCATATTCAATTACGTGGCCGTTTCGTTCAATCAACTCCTGGTATTTTTGGCGATCTTCAGGTTTCAGATAAAGGTCTCTGGCTATATCTACCTTAAAGAATTCCTCTTTGTTCTTGTATCCCAACATATCTATAAAAGCCTGATTGGCTTCGATATATTTACCCTCTTTACTACTCATAGATACTCCGACTTGCACATGTTCAAACAATTTTTTGTAGTCTTCTATGGAGGCGCGAAGCATTTTTTCACGCTCTTTTGTTTCTGTAATATCTTGATATATACAAAAGTGCGATATGGTTCCTTCAGCGGTTTGCAAAGGTAATTCGAAAATCTCGAAAGTTTTGTTGATGTGCGGAAAGTAGTTTTCCCAACGAAGGGTTTCTCCCTTAAAGACTTGTTTTGCCCTGCACCAGGAGCAAATTTTATCACGATTAGCAATCACCTGATAGCATTTTCCTCCAATGCCTTCTCCAAAGGCTTTAATACTGGCCTTGTTCATAAATTTTACAGTGTAATCATCCCTGATGATATAAACACCATGCCCCATGGCATCAAAAATAGAAGCAAGTCGTTTGGTCTCTTGATCAATCATGGTATGCTTCTCTCCTTGCGGGGTGTTTGGAAATTTTCGTGTTAAATTTTCTTCTCAATCTCTTGCGGGTGCGAGTTATGCGTTTATCTTGGATGACATTCGCTGCACATGATCGGCCCGGCCTTTTTTTTCTGGTGGCATCCCTTGCATTGCAAATGGTAAATTTTTACAAGGGCCATAGAGTTATCACCCTTATTAATGGTATGACATTCCGAACATTCCTGTTCCTCGGAAGAATCATCTTCATTTTCTTTTCCATCCTCATATACATGATGACAAGTATTGCATTCGTCAATCCCTGCCGTTTCATTGTGTTTATCATGCAGAAACGGAACCGCTGGTCTCATCTTCTTCTCAAATGCGCTGTCCTCAACATTTGTCACATCTTCCTGTGAATAGCCGGACATAACAGCAAATATGAAACCAATCAGAGTTATTACCGTATATATTATCAATGTCCTTTTTTCCATCAGGATTCCCCCAATTTTAAGAGCCTGACCCAACTGAATTTACCCGTTATACCGGTTTTTCCATGACTTTGTATATAATATCACCCAGAAAATGTAGTTCCATATCAAGGCCGTAGTGATGAAGAATATCTTCTATTCCACCATGACAGTTATGGCAAGGGGCTATTATAACCTTTGCACCCCTGGTCTTTGTAGCAAATAACTGCTCTGCCTTGATCCTGTTCCCTTTAATACGTTTCATCTTGTATTGAGGACCGGTATTTATTACACCGCCTCCTGCACAACAACAGTAATTGTGTTCCCGATTGGGATGCATCTCGATAAACTCTTCACAAAGCGCATCAACAACATAACGTGCCTTTTCATGAAGACCTTTTCCCCGAATAATATTGCAGGGATCCTGGAAGGTGACCGGCTTATCATACTTTTTAGCGATTTTTATTTTTCCTTGTTTTAACAATTCGTAATAGAATTCGACGGCATGTGTAACCGGTATTGGCGGCATCTTCCATGCCAGCCACCGGTTTCCCACATCATATACGGATCGGAATGCATGTCCGCACTCTCCCATTACAATCCGCTTAACCTTGAGCCGCATCGCCGTTTCAAAATGTACCTTTTTCAATCGCCCCATCATTTCGTAGTCTCCGGTAAACATACATTGATCGCTGTTGTCCCATCCGGGTGTTGCCGGCATTGTAAAATCAACTCCGGCTGCATTCATGATAACTGCAGCCTGATATATAAGCTGTGCACGAAATTTCGGTTCAGGGGCAATGACGGAGTAAAAAATTTCAGACCCTTCCTTTTCTATGGGTATCCTCAAAGATGATATCTCATCCTGTGCTTCTTCTTCTTGCCAAAAGAGAGTGTCAATCCATTCATCCTCCTTTACCCACATCTGGTTTAAGGTGGCTGAATGGCTGTGTGCGGTATCCTGTATGTACAGCTGGGTAACACCCAGCATATGGCAGAGCCTTCGCACAACAGACATTAAGTAAGCAATGTCTATACCAAATGGGCAATACATAGCGCAGCGTCGGCACAGGTTACATTCCGTGGATGCAATTCGAGAAGCATCTCTTATAAACTCGGGATCAACTTTGCCTTTCCTTTTTAATATTTCCCATATGGTTTGTTTAACCTTGCCCGCAGGAGAAAATTTCGGGTCGTTATCATGGGAAAGATAATAGTGGCAGGCTTCAGAGCAAAGTCCACAGTGGACACAGGTTTCAACATATGTCTTTAGCCGGGCGCCTGTCTCCGCCGCTAAAACCTTGTTTATAACTTGTTCGATCTTTTCCGGAGTCAACCTTGCAATTCCCTTATCAATTCCCTCATCAACAATTTTGCTGCTTTCATCGCTTCTTTTAATAGCAGGTTCAGCCATGTTATATTCTCCTTTTATAAAATCGATTTGCGATTTTATTATAGGTTTCCTACCAATCTTTTGCATGCCTGATGGCGCCGAATTCAGAACCCATGTACCCTCTTGTAAATGGGAAAAAAATCATATGTATCAAGCGTGTAAAAGGAATTGAGGCCAGCATGATCTCTCCGGCTATAATGTGGATAATTCCCATGACTCTGAACCCAGCCCACTGATGATATGTCCAGAAACCCGTGATAAAGGGTGCGGCAACAATAGCAAGTATTACGTAATCAGAAACAGATGTTAAGTACTTGACCTCCGGCAGAACGATTCTTCTAACAAGAAAAAAAATACATGAAGCAATAACAACTACAGCCAATATATCGACAGTAGTGTCCGAAATATACCACCAGCTAATATCCCACGATTCCTTCCAGAGAATTATATGTGCACTAAGAAAAATCGGAATAAAAATAATGCATACATGAAATGTAAATGTGACGATAGTGAAAAGCGGGTTTTTTCTCCATTTTACAGTTCCAAAGGGAATGATCCAATGCAGGATCGACCGAAGTCCGAATTTTAAGCTCATATATTCATATACGAATACATCCTTCTTCCTGGCAAGCACGGCCATGGAGATCAGCCTGTACAAACTACCCCCGAAAAAAATGACAAAGGAGACCCAGACCAGCGGGCCGCTAACAAAATTATAGATATCATGCATGGCTTTTTTCCTTTTAGCCCGTGAGAGATCCGGGTTAGCCGGTAATATCGTTTACCGGCAAAACCAGCCGAAAATACTTGCCGCCATCGGGATCGCCCTCGATTCCTTTTATTAGAATCTTTTTAGAGTCAGGGCTGAAAACAGGATTCCACAGTGCTTTATACGATTTCTTAAGAGGTTTTCCGTCTATAACAGTTGTATATTGTCCGTTTCTTTCTACTTTTGCAGCGACCTTTCTGCTGTCAGGACTGAAAACAGGCTGCCAGACCATGTCATATTTTTCACCCCAAGCCCTACCGTCCACAGCAATGGTCCACTTTCCGTCTTCTTTTCCGATGCAGGCGATCCTGTTTCCGTCCGGGCTGAAAACCGCATCAGTGACGAGGTCACCAAAGGTGAGAGACCAGGGTATACCGTTAACTGCGATGGTCCAGCGGCCATATTTGGTTGCCACGATGGCAGCTATCTTTTTTCCGTCCGTACTATACATATGATGCCAGAGCTGGTCAAAAGAGCGATCCCAAAACAATTTGCCATCTTGAGCAAGAGTCCATTTCCCTGCTATCCTTACCGGCGCAGTAACAGAACCGTTTGCCGGGCTAAATTGCGGCATCCAGACGGAACTATATACCTTATCCCAGAGAACTCCGTCCACAGCAATTGTGTAATCATAAAGGGATGTTCTCACTTCTGCAGCCACGTGCTCGGAATCATGGGAAAAGGCCAGGCCCCAAAGGTTAACGAAATTTGCGTCCCATGGCTTGCCGTTCACTACTGCGGAATAACAACCTTCCTGAAATTTAAAAATATCCCCTTGTTTTATCATGACTGTGGGGACAACACCGGCAACTCTTTTTCCATCATGGCTGATAGTGAGATTGCTCAGGTCTGAAAATCTCGTTTCCCATGGTATATCGTTAGTCACTGCAAAGTATTCCATATCTTTCTGAGCAGCTACCGTGATATTTTTGCCGTCCGCCCCGAACTTGGTATTCCATACAAAGTCAAAGGTGTTTTCCCAGGCAACACCATCCACCGCCACAGTCCACGCTCCCATATCCGACACTAATGCCGTCAATCGATTATCAGATCCAAATTTTAAATACCATATTTTGTCAAACGTGTTTTGCCAGGGAGTATTATTTTCACAAACACTAAATTCCATGTCACCTGTTTTTACAACTACTGCTATCCTTTCTCCGTCCGGGCTGGCATAAGGTTCCTCTATCCAGTTAAACATATCCTTCCACTTTGTGGTATCCACAACTAACTTTTTGCCGGTTTCCCAGTCCCAGGTGCTGAAATTATGCATAGCCATTTTCTTCTTGAATAGCTCCTTGTCTGATCTTTATTATATTGGTTTTGACTGTAACCTTTTTTATTTAAATTTTCAGAAAAATTAATTTCAAAATTTGAATTTCAAAATTAAAAAATCTTTTTTCACGGCCCTATTACATTTATTTACATTAATATCAAGTTTAAAAGCTCTTTCCCATTTCCCCGGAACTCAATATTCCAGTGTTCCATTATTCCAATTGTGACCTGCCCGCTCGTGCCCCAGGCCGCCTCGCCTTGCCCGTCCGCCATCGGCTGCGCCTCAGGCGAATGCCGGGCGGGCTCGGCTGGCGGGCGAGCTCGCAGTGGCAGACGAGGCAAAGTGAACTGACTTGGCCTTTTGAAATAAAGACTTTTTTTCTTTAAATTTGTTAAGAAATTTTATATATTTAATTTTGGCAAAATCAGAAGGGGATAGCAAATAATTTCCTGGAGGGCAATCATGACACATAAAGACTCCGACTTTACGGATCAAGCAAATTCAGAACCGGAAAAGAATGATTTTTACGAAGAAGAATATTTGCAATGGGATAAGAAAAAAAAGGCAAAATTCGGTTCCGGGGCGTTCAAAATTCCTGAAACAATCCCCTTCTCATGGTTCGGGGTAGGTGTTTTGATTTTTATGATCCTGTTAATTCTGGTTTTGGGAGGGACACTGGGAAAAGTTGTAGGCTTTGAAAACAGGCTAAAAAATCTTGAAGAACAAATCGTTATGTTTCAAGATATCGACGACAAACTAACACCGATCTTAGAACAGGCCCAGGCTTTCGAACAGTTCAAGGATCGTTTTGACCGATTGGAAGCTTCAATGACGTTGAGAATGGATCACGTCGCAAAAGGCCTGAATGATTTGCAGAAAAAGATAGCCCAAGTCAGGACAAAAAAAACCGAGGTCGTAAAACCGGCAAAAGTTGCCAAAAAAACCACAAAAAAACGCTACTACACCGTCCAACCCGGTGACACACTTTACAAAATCAGTCGAAGGTATGGTTTGACGGTGAAGAAAATACGGATTCTGAATAAATTATCTGACACAGCTGTCATTCATCCCGGGCAGAAATTATTAGTGGGTCCGTAACGCAGGCAGGCTCGCCTCCCTGCCGATTTTTTATTTATCCCCAGGCGGACGAGTTCAACATATGATGAAAAAACAAAGGCAGAGTCAAACGACCCTGCCTTTGTTATCCGATGATTTACTGTTGATTATTTTCTAATTTGCTCGTCAAGAGCTTGCCTCTATGTAACGCAGGCAGATATGTTCTCAGTCACCAAACACTTTTTTCCTGTCTGAAATCTTATACCCTAATGCCAGAATAATCTTACGTTTTGTTTCCATTCTACAGGGCATGCCCTGTTCGATCCGTGTAATGGTAATCGGTGATATATTGGCCTTTCTGGCTAACTCGGCCTTGCTCATCATAAGAGATTCTCTAATTTGTTTTAGTAAATTTTTACTCATTTGATAGAATCGTCTATTAACTTAAAAGGATCGATTTTTTAATTATATCATAAACTTGCCATTTGATTTTGTCAAGTAAAATTATACATAATTTATATATAATTCCATCGAATTAGCATATATTGTATTTTATTAATACAAGTTGCCATATATTGTGTTCCTTATAATTATGATAGTAAGTAAAATCGAACGGTTCGATACATATTTCAAAACAAGAAACCCCAAAAAAAGAAAAGGAGGACAAGATTTTTGTTTTGAAGATGATTTATGTCAAGTCCCTGGGACAATAATTCGGGAATCTTGTTTTTGCTGAAACTTTTTGATTTCTTCCTGCATTTTTGCCAAAGCTGTTTTCATGGCCTCCGGGTATATTTCCATGGCTTCTTTAAGGTTTCTGGCCGCGAGGGGGGTCTGAATCGGAAGCGGCCCTTCAGGGGTCATTAAATTAAGGTGCCCCACAAAAATCTGTTTGCGAGTTTTATCTTTCAAACCGTTAGGCTTGACCGGCGTCAGGCGTCGTATGGTGGTCATGTCCAGATCGGTAAATGACTCTTCCAGGTACAGATTGTTCTGCTTTACCGATAAGTTGACATCGTTGAATTCTTTTTCGCTAACCATCATCGTCTCCTTTAAAAAAATTGATCGGATTAAGTCCGCTATTTAACGACTTAACGAGTTCTATCCGAAGGTTATAGCATATGGGTAATTTCAATATTTTCCCACTTTTTCTTTAATTTTACGGTCTCTGCTATACTCTTGAATAAGGCCTATAAAAATCGATCCGTATTTTTCGCGTTTTGCAGTGCCCACACCATGAATATCCAGGAAACTTTCCATGGTTTGAGGAAAATATGCAGCCATTTCAATCAAGGTTCTGTCTGAAAAAATTACATAAGGGGGAACCCCTGCGTCATCAGCAAGATTTTTTCTCTTTTTTCGCAGGATTTCAAACAGATTTTTATCGTGGTCCGGTGTGGTTTTTATTTTAGATTCTTCTTCAATGTCCTTATCGTTATATTCCTTTTTTAAATGACCCAGAACCGTTTCTTTGTCTTGAAAAACATCCCACGCTTTATCTGTGAGCTTCAAACTTCCATATTCCATATCCTGAATCATAAGCTTTTTGTGAAGAAACTGCCGTGCCAGGAGCATCCATTGTTTTTTTGAAAATTCCTTTCCGATTCCGTAAGTAGATAATTTATCATGACCGAATCTTAAAACTTTCCGTGCACTTGAGCCGCGTAACACATCAATGATATGGGCCATTCCAAACATTTCACCGGTCCGCTTAATACATGATAAGAATTTCTGGGCTGGTATGGTAAGATCGGCAAGTTCTTTTTCTCCTGACAGACAGTTGTCGCACATATTGCATTTTTCAATGGAATATTCCTCACCAAAATAATTGAGCAGCGGGATGCGCCGGCAGTCATCGGTTTCAACAAAGTTCAAAAATGCATTGAGGTGGATGTGCGCCACCCGTTTTTCATGCTCGTTTTTCTTGTTGATAAAATGCGTTATTTTATGAATGTCGGCATAACTGAACAACAGCATACAATGGGCCGGCAACCCGTCTCGTCCGGCTCTGCCGATTTCCTGATAATAACTTTCCATATTCTTCGGCATATCAAAATGAACAACAAATCGAACATTGGGCTTGTTGATTCCCATGCCGAAAGCGATGGTCGCCACAATAATCTGTGCATCATCTCGGATAAACAGGTTCTGGTTTTGTTTTCGATCTGTTTCGCTCAGACCGGCATGATACGGGCGTACTGAAAATCCTTCATCTTTTAGAACAGTATAAAGATCATCTACCTGCCGGCGGGTAAAACAGTATATAATCCCGGATTGCCCCGGAAATTTGCGGATAAACTCAATGGTTTGATCCAAGGGGTTGTTTTTGGAAACAATTTGAAGAAACAGATTTTCTCGATTGAAACCGGCAAGATATTCGCCGGAGTCTTCAAAGTTGAGGCTGATTTTAATGTCTTTTCGTACCCTCGGGGTTGCCGTAGCCGTTAGTGCAATATAAACCGCTTTGGGAAAACGCAACCTGACATCCACCAACTGCCGGTACTCCGGACGAAAATCATGTCCCCATGCGGATATGCAATGGGCTTCATCAATGGCAAGGCAATCCACGGGTACAGATGAAAGCATCCCTAATACACTCGATTTCAACAAGGATTCCGGGGCCAGGTAAAGTAATTTCACTTTGCCTTTTTTAATGAGCTCTACATTCCGGCGATACTCATTAGGCGTTAGTGAGCTGTTTAACAGTACCGCTGAAACCCCTGATTCCATTAACTGCTCCACTTGATCCTTCATCAGTGAAATCAGCGGCGAAACAACAATGGTCAATCCTTTAAAGATAAGGGCTGGAATCTGGTAGCAGAGCGATTTTCCGCCGCCCGTCGGCATGATAACCAGAGTGTCATTTTTCCGCAGTATGTTTTCAATGACATCTTCCTGCAAAGAAATGAACCCGTCATACCCGAATACCGTTTTAAGAATTTTTTTCGCCTGATTAATCATGGTTGCCACAAAAAGCACAAAATTCACAATTGATGGCTTCGTAAAAAGTCCAACTTCTGCGTTGTGCTGCATTCCTCGTCACTGCGACGTACTATACGTACGTCTCATTCCTCGGAATTTGCGCGCCTTGAATTTGGAGCTTTTTAC
>JAUVTO010000165.1 GCA_030601485.1 Desulfobacterales bacterium
CGGAGAGCCAGGTCAGAGTTCTCCGGTTCTGCCTGAAGAATTGCTGCAAGAGTTTGAAGTGAACTAAAGTTTAAAGTGAGCTAAAGTTTAAAGTGAGCTAAAGTTAAGGAATTCTGTCAATTATATAAAATCAGCGGAGCGAAGCGACACCATAACTTTAGGCACTTTAGATCACTTTAGACACTTTTAACTTGAACGGTTTTAAGTAAAATATCCCCTTTCAGGGGCAAACCAAAGTCTGGTCCTTTGGGACAGGATTCTTTATAACTAATCGCACATCTCAAAAAGCGCCGCGGCCCCCATGCCGCCGCCGATGCACATGGATTCGATACCGTATTTCACCCCGCGTTCCTTCATATTGGCAAGCAGGGTTGCACACAGTTTGGCGCCGGTGCATCCCAGAGGATGGCCCATTGCGATAGCACCGCCGTGAATATTTATTTTTTCCATGTCAATACCAAGTTCCTTGATGCAGTACACCGCCTGTGATGCAAACGCTTCGTTGATTTCAAAAAGATCGATATCCTTAAGATCCATTCCGGCCATCTTTAAAAGTTTTGGAATGGCATATACAGGGCCCACGCCCATCTCATCCGCCCGGCAGCCTATGGTTGTATAATATTTCAACTTGGCAATCGGCTTGAGACCCAAGGATTCGACTTTTTCCGGACTCATGACAATGGTGGCTGCAGCCCCGTCGGTTGTCTGGGAAGAATTCCCCGCTGTAACGGTTCCGGCGGCGGCAAATACCGGATTCAGACCGGCCAGAGCTTCCATCGTCGTAGAGAAACGGATGCCGTCATCATAATCAATGATAAACGTCTCTTTCTTGTATGTGCCGTCCTTGCCTTTCACAAACTTATGCGCAGGGGTGGGAACGATTTCGGTAAATTGTTTTTTGTTCATGGCCTCGGTGGCCTTCATCTGTGAGCAATATGCGAATTCATCCTGTTCTTCTCTTGATATCTTGTATCGCTTGGCAACGTTCTCTGCAGTAATGCCCATGGAAATATATTGGTTCGCGTGTTTCCGGGTATATTCAGGATGAGGCCGGGGCAGATTACCCCCCATGGGAACAAAGGTCATCGATTCCAGGCCTCCGCCAATAACCACTTCCGACCACCCTGACATCACCTTGAGACAGGACAGGGCGATGGCCTCAAGACCGGACGCGCAGAACCGGTTCACCGTAACCCCTGAGACTTCCATGGGGAAACCGGCGATTTGAGAAACGATTCTTCCGATATTCATTCCCTGTTCCGCTTCAGGGAATGCACACCCGATCATTATATCGTCAACGTCTTTCATTTCAAAATTCGGGGTTTTGTCAATGACTGATTTCAGGATAAAGGAGAGTAAATCTTCGGGTCTGGTATCTTTAAAAGCCCCTTTGTTTTTTTTACAGCAAGGGGTTCTTACAGATTGTACGATATATGCTTCTTTCATGATTTATTCCTCCTGAGTTCCTATCCATAACTGTCTAATTCCTGAGGGGTTTACCGGTTTTTAACATATGTTCAACCCTGGCAATGGTCTTTTCTTGTTTCCAGAAATCCACAAAAGCTTCTCTTTCAAGCACAAGGATCACATCCTCTTCCACTTCGCTGTTGTCTCGCACCTCTCCTCCACTCATAACGTAGGCGATTCTTTTTACAAGAAATGCGTCGTATTCGGTTATAAATTTTCCGCTCAGCATATTGAAGATCTCCACGTCAATCATGCCCCGTGCAGCCTGCCCAAAGACCTTTATGGGTCGCTTTACCGGCGGTGCATAACCTTCATCAACCATTTTTAACACTTCTTTTTTGGCTTCGCCGATCAGATGGTCCCGGTTAAAGACGATTCTGTCTTGGGACCCAAGAAAACCGTTGGCTCTGGCTTGGGCAGCAGAAGTTGAGACTTTGGCCAATGCGATGGACATGAATACCGGCATAAAAAATTTTGCAAGGTCAACATCCGTGACAGCTTCGGGAATGGTATGAATGAATTTTTTCCACAGGTTCAAACACCCCCCGGCTGCCGGGAGCAGGCCCACCCCTGTTTCAACCAGGCCCATGTAAAGTTCGGCATGGGCCACCATCCTGTCGGCGCCCAGACATACTTCGCATCCACCGCCAAGGGTATAGCCGTATGGAGCCGCCACCACCGGGAAGGTTGAATATTTTGCCTTCTGGAATCCGTCCTGAGTTGTCTTGATAAAAGCGTCGAGCTCCGAATATTTTCCGTCCGTTGCCAGAGCGGCCATATAGACGAGATCACCGCCGGCTGAAAAAGCGCCCGGCATACCACCGGCCTGGTTCCCGATAACAAGACCCAAACCGTTGGTATCAACATACTCGATGACATCCTTGTAGAATTCGACAATTTCCCTGTTCAGGGCATTCATCTTGGTATGAAATTCAAGGCAGAACACGCCGTCGTCAAGATCCACCAGAGATGCGGATGCACAAGTCTTGACAACTTTATTATCGCCCTTTAACGCCTTGAGGGAAACAATCCTTTCACTGACAACCACTTCCTTATATTTTTCGGTTTCAAAATCATAGGCAACGACTTTGTGGTTTTCGGTTTTGTAAAAACATGGGTTACCCGCTTCAATCATGTTCTTAATTTTTTCAGGAACCGTGAACCCGTCTTTTTCCATCCGTTCTACCGAGGTCTTGAGACCCATGGCATCCCAGGTTTCAAAGGGCCCCAGTTCAAAATTAAATCCCCACTTCATGGCGTTGTCAATCTCAACAATGGTATCGGAAATTTCAGGAATTCTGTTTGCCGCATAAATCAGATTGCCTGCAACAATCTTCCAGGCAAATCCGGCTCCTTTGTCTTTGCCGAAAACCACGGCTTTCATTTTCTCGGAAACTGTTTTAGCTTTTTGGGCTTGGGCAAGGCACGGAAAGTTTATCGGCTCGTATTCTATATATTCCATCGAGTTAGGGTCGATGACCTTGCGGATCTTTTTCCATTCCGGTGTGAACTCGGTCTTATAAAAACCACTTTTGGTTTTGGTTCCCAACAAGTTCTTTTGGATCATCCTGTGCACAAATTCGGGCAAAACAAAGCGGTCTCTCTGTTCACCATCAACCACCCGTTCATAAGTATTCCTTGCCGCATGTTCCAGAATATCCAGACCGACGATGTCACATGTTTTGAAAATAGCGGTTTTGGGTCTGCCCATGGCCATACCGAAAAGTGCATCTACTTCGGGAATGGTCAAACCGTCTTCCAGCATCATGTGCATGGCGGTAACAATCTCCTGGAGGCTAATCCGGTTCCCCACAAAGTTGGGTGTGTCCTTGGCCCGCACAATCCCTTTGCCGAGGATCCGTTCACCAAAATCAGCCATGAACTCAAGCACCTCGGGCAGTGTTTCTTCACCTGAGATGATTTCGAGAAGATGCATGTATCTTACCGGATTAAAAAAGTGTGTGCCCAGAAAATGCTGCTTGAAATCTTTGCCCAGTCCATTGGACAACGCCCGTAAGGGAATGCCGGAAGTATTTGAAGAGACAATGGCGCCGGTTTTCCTCACGGTTTCAATACGGTTAAACAGGTTCTGCTTGATTTTCAGGTTTTCAATAACCGCTTCCACGATCCAGTCGCATTCTGCTACCCTGTCAAAATCATCTTCCAGATTGCCGATGGTGATGCGATCAACATCTTTTTTCTGCATCAGAAGGGGCGAACTCGACATCAATACCGTATCCAAGCCGGCTTTCACTATCCGGTTCCTTGCTTCAGGGTCATCTTTTTCTCCGTCTTCCAAATCAATAGGAACCATATCGAGTAATAACGTCTTTATGCCGGCACTGGCCAGAAGCGCCGCGATTCCGCCGCCCATTACGCCTGAGCCGATAACCACTGCCTGACGGATCTTTATAATCATGATAATCTCCCAATCCGGATAAGCCGGAAAAGTTACAAGTGAGCGCCTAAATAGAGTTAGGTTCGAATTGATGAATGACCATTCATTCACTTAACAGAGGATACATTGAATTGTCAAGAAATAGGCATTGCCAAACCTGGTGGTTTGCGGTTATAAAACCTAACCCGGACAAGCCGGAATTTACTTTTCAGAAAGGACAGCATCATGGCAAAAGAAAATGACGTTGTGCTGATATATCTTGAAGATCAACCCATATCATTCGCCAGAATAGAAGAGATCTCTCCGGATGTTAAAAAGGACTGGTACCATATTAAAATACTTATGCTTCAGGTGCCCCTTCAGGTGGAAACCTGGATCCTGCGGGATATTTATATCGATGGTCAGGAGTTTACCATGGGCGGCAACAGGGTACGTCTGGAGAAGATCGTTTGCCCCAAAGCGCCTGATCCTTCCGGAGAAAAACAAAAAAAACCTGAAACACCGGATGCCGGAAAGGTTATAGCATTCGCAGATCTGAAGAAAAAATGAAAATAGGTTCCGTTACACTCGATAATATCACGGTTTTAGCCCCACTTGCAGGTATTACCAATCTGCCCTTCCGGCTACTGGCCAAAGAAGCGGGTTGTGCACTGGTCTGCTCGGAAATGATCAGTTCTAACGGT
>JAUVTO010000150.1 GCA_030601485.1 Desulfobacterales bacterium
GACGGATATCTGGTTTTTAAAATACAAGGGAACGGCTTCTTGAAATTTATGGTGCGAAATATTGTCGGAACACTCGTGGATGTTGGGCTGGGGAAGATCACACCCAATGATTTTAACAAAATACTATTGTCGAAAGATCGCGACCTTGCCGGTGTGACTGCGCCGGCACATGGGTTATTCCTTATGCAGGTTAACTATCAAGTTAAATAGGACACAGATTTTCGCAGATATACACAGATAATATTGTTGTTTTGCAATTTAAAAATCTTGGCAATCTGTGTTCATCTGTGTCCAAAAAAGGAAATTCCTATACTATAAATTTAACGATGCAATATTCGGGCTAAATTTCTTTTTTGTTAAAAACGACCAGCATTAACGTGGTTATCAGAATGATGAAAAAGGAGACATTCAGAATCGGGTGAAGGGGTCCCATATTGTTAAAACTGCTTTGACCGATGATCGAATCGGCGTAGGCCTGCACCATGTAAACTTTCGGGTATAAAATTCTCCACAGGGCAGGGGGCGAGGCTGCAGCCGAAGGAACCACTGTCTTTAAAATTTCGCTGTTTAAGATCTGATGACCACCGTCGGAAATATAGCCGACGAATAAAATCCCCACAGTAAAAACCGCGCTGATGAAATCCGGCAGATAAAGAGACAAAAAGCACACCGAAACCGCAATAAAGAGAAGATTGATCGAACATACCAGCGATGCGGTTAAATACCCGGGAATGGTGGCGCCGGTTTTTACCCAAACCGTCAGAAAAATCGTTGCGTGAAGAATAAACATGAAAACCAGGCACAAAAACCATGTGCCGGCGATCCTGCCGAGAATGTATTGCCGCCTGAAAACCGGCCTGGAAAGAAACAATACCAGGCTTCCGTCTTCGTGGTCTCTGCTGAAAATTTTCATCGATAGCAGGATGACGATCAGGAACATGCCGGACGCTATGACCTGGAAAACAATTTTTGAAACATACCACGCAACCGTAATGTTGTCCAACTGTTTCCCGTTGACGATATATTGGCCGCCGTAACATCCGCGAATCATCAGCACGAACAGAATGGAAAGCCCCAGCAGAACATAAAAGCTTTTGTGCCGCATCTGGTCGCGAATGGTGTAGCCGGTTATTTTTAAAAAACTATTCATTTTCCTTTTTGTGTGTATTTTATAAAAACATCCTCCAACGTCTCGTCGTCCTCTATTATTGAACGAATCGAATCCTTGACGAGGATTTTTCCGTTGTTCATTATTGCCAGCGTCTGGCATGTCTTTTCCACTTCCGAAAGGAGATGGGAATTCAAGAACACGGTAACACCGTTGTCGCGCAGGCTCTCAAGAATTTTTCTCACATCCCGGATACCGATCGGATCGAGACCTGTCACCGGTTCATCGAGTATCAACAATTTGGGCCGTCCGAGTAGAGCTGCTGCGAGGCCGATTCGCTGTTTCATGCCCTTGGAATAAGCGGCCGATTTTTCTTTTTCCCTGCCTTTCATGGAAACCACGTCCAAAAGCCGGTCCACTTCCATTAGCGCATTTTTTCCGGCCAATCCAATCAAAGAAGCGTGCCGCCGCAGATATTCAAGCCCGGAAAGATGCGAGGGGATCATGTGATGTTCGGCCAGATATCCGACCCGTTTGCGTGCTTCGGGGTTGGAAACGGGTATTCCGTCGATCGTGATGCTGCCCGAAGTCGGTTTGATAAAGTCGAGGAGCATGCGGAGGACCGTTGTTTTGCCGGCGCCGTTCGGACCGAGCAAAGCAAAATATTCGCCCTTCTCGATACGATATGTTATGTTGTCGACCGCCGTAAATGTACCGAATTTTTTGGTGACGGAATTAAGTGCAATCATATTAAAGGCCCTTTAGCACGAGTTGTTCACGTTTTACAACGTAATATTTGAGATTTACCTATGAAACCTTGTATGATATCAATGTGATGAGAGATTACCTGCGAAAATGGGGTTAAACCTTGATGGCTTCGTAAAAAGTCGAAAAACACCCTTTTTTGTCATTCCGGCGAAAGCCGGAATCCAGTAAATTCAATGGCTTCTGGATGCCGGATCAAGTCCGGCATGACGGTTTTAGGACTTTTTACGAGTTTATCAACCTTGACGGGTACAAAAAAGATATCCATATTACTCAGATAATTCCAAAAACACTAAAGGAGCAATTTTTATGTTTTTCAAACTGTTTTTAGCATTCACGCTTATCCCGGTCGCCGAAATTTATTTGATTATCAAACTGGGCGGCCTTTTGGGCGCCTTCAATACGGTGGCCATCATCATTATCACCGGATTTGTCGGTGCCACCCTGGCACGCATGCAGGGCTTGCAAACCATGCTGCGGATCAGACAAAGCATGCAGCAGGGGCTTGCGCCTGCCGAAGAAATGGTAGACGCCCTGCTTATTTTCGTAGCCGGCATTGTCTTGCTTACCCCCGGCTTTATTACGGATGCAGCCGGACTGCTGCTGCTTTTCCCGCCTGCCCGCTTTCATTTCAAGCGTTTTCTCAGGCACAAATTCGACCAGTGGAGTAAGGACGGTACCATTCAGCACATCAATCTTTCTAAAAAATAAACCTGTTAAAGGAGCAACGACGAATTTGTCAAGGATAATATATTGATAAAAGTCGAGCTTCGTAATATTATTATCGTGTTGTAAAATTGACGGTTTCGTAAAAAGTCACGAATTTAACTATAGATGGCTAAGTAAAAAGGTTCATATACAAGGCGTAGTATTTTTTCAGGGCCGAAGGCATACATATAGTATGTTGAGGGTCTGAAAAAATATTACAACGCAGTAGATGGGACTTTTTACGACGCCATCAAAAATTGGATAGCAACAAACTGAACCGAGCAATCTGCCCGGTGAAAATTTTCTTGGAGTTCTATTATGTCCCTTAATGAAAGTCCGGATTGTCAAATCGAAAATATCATTCATGCTGATGAAATCGAGGTCATTGCCCAAGTCGCAACACACCTTGAGGACGAACAAATACAGTATTTCTTGCGCAATCAGGACTGCTTGACAACGGATTTACATAGCACAAAGGCCAGGCTTGGAATTAACCAGGAGAAACAGAGTGCCTTTAAACTTAAAGGGAACAAGATCTCATATGAAGCGAGGTTCTGGTTTTTTATTCCCGAATATTCTGCGGGGCTCACTATTAACCAGCTGATGAAACCCGGTCTTGAAGTCGGCAAGATTTATTTGAGAAATTCTAAACTCAAATATACTGCACAGGAACTCATCAACCTGATTTCAAATCGCATCATCATTGTTCCAAAAGGAACCAAGGTGCTTGAGGAAGGCATTCTGGCTGTACCGGTTATGCCCTTTGTGCATCTTCCCAACCCCAAGG
Organism: Desulfobacterales bacterium; assembly: GCA_030601485.1. Classification (GTDB taxonomy): domain Bacteria; phylum Desulfobacterota; class Desulfobacteria; order Desulfobacterales; family UBA11574; genus S5133MH16. Next base: position 3,369 of record JAUVTO010000150.1, read on the forward strand.
TCCTGACACCCGGATATTTGAAGGCTGCTGTGCAAAAAAGGATCCCTCGGGAAGATCTATATTTTGCCCAACCAGAGCAAAAGGTGGATCAGGTCATAGTGCCTGCCGGAAGCGGAGTCATATCCCATACGACTCTTTTTACACAGCAAAACGAAATTTATATTATAGATCCGGAACACGCAGATGCCAGGGTGGGAAGCAGACACACCAATGGGATCATATATCTTGAGCTTATCGGCGGAGAAAAAGACTTTGTCAAGGAGATGGCTCATTTCGAAGTCTACAAACCAGCTTCCTTCCAACAAAACGTAAAGAAGAAGTTCTATATTGATCTGAATTCCTCGCTCTTAGAGCAACTTTACGAAAAGCGGTCTGTAGATGAGAAAACTATCGCAGCCATTAGTAAAACTGAAGGGCAAAGATTCATCAAGCTGAATAAAAGGTACGATCAACTGCTAAATGAGCTGAAACCTGATACAGCGCTGATCCTGCAAGATTTCCCTAACCGACGTCTTGCATCTTATCTCATTGTAGCTGCTGACCTTGGCCTCCTCAGCGATCTGACGTTCAGAAGGGCCCCTGAAGAGGAATACTTTTTCAGGTCAGAACACCTTGTCTTTATGAATACTCTTCAGGATATGGGTGTGGAGATTCACTGGAAGAGTCCTCTGCAAGGCGATCTAGTCTTATACAAGCAGTTCTTTATGAGGTCTTCGGTTATACCCTCATTCAATGAAGCCTTCAGTTCAAGGAAGCTGGCCGCGATTTACGGAACAGCAGGGGAAGTGGATGCCGACACCCGGAAAGAAATCGTAGACAGCATTAAGTCATTCAAGGATTTCCACGGGGGCATCTGCGGTATCCTTACCGGCGGCAGCGCCGGAAGTATCATGTCGTTTGTATCCGAAACCACGGCTTCTCTCGGAATGCTCTGTGGGGCCGTATATTGGAAGATTCCAGGGGTAGACATTGATACCCACGTGGATTTTGCAGCCTATTTGGGCCGAAATGATTTACTGGAAAGGCAGGAAATTTTATCTGAAACCACCGAGGCCGACATTTATTTCAAGGGCGGAGTAGGCACCAACCTTGAAAATGCCATTACTTTTGTAAAGAAGAAACTCGGTATTGGTCATTACAAGCCCCAAATTTTTGTAGGCGAATTCTACAAACCGCTTCAAGACTTGCTCACTCATCTGACATCTGAGGGTATGGTTGACCCCAGCGTCTTTGAGAATTGCTATTTCATCAGGCATGGCGCTGAAATTTTCGAAACTCTTTGCGGACACTTCGGCTCGGAAGACAAAATGGTTCTTGAAGTCTCGGTGAACGAAAATCAATTGTCCGATGCAACCCAAAAATGACCGGAAATTTCATTTCACTCCTAAAATATAACCCCCGGTTGCGTAAGAATAAGCCATATTTGACGGTCTCGTAAAAAGTCCAACTTCTGCGTTGTGCTGCATTTTGTAACCAGTCAACGTACGATAAGTACGCCTCATGAATACAAAATTTGCACGCCTTGAATTTGAACTTTTTACGAAACCGTCTAAATCGGACTTTTTACGAGTTCATCAAGATTATTATTCAGAAGATTCCGACCGGAGTTCGTTAATGCGTTTGTTTATGGCATCAAGTTCTTTTTTCAT
>JAUVTO010000129.1 GCA_030601485.1 Desulfobacterales bacterium
ACTGCTTCCCGCTTGCTGTCTTTCTGTCGCAGTTTATACCCGGCAATGGAACCGTCGGGATTTATTGATAACGTGTGACAGAAAAGTGTGGGCCACCCGAGCTTTTGCATCAAAGGACCTGCAAACTGGTCAAATGTATCAGAAACAACGATGACCGGGATGCGTGACCTGAGCCAGTCAAGAAATTCCAATGCCCCGTCAAGAGGGTCCATGGTGGCGATCACCGCTTGGATATCATCTCTTTTAAGCCGGTTCTCATCAAGGATTGCGAGACGTCGTTTCATTAAGACATCGTAATCGGATATATCACGTGTCGTGAGCCTGAGTTCTTTAATCCCTGTTTTTTCAGCCACATTTATCCATATTTCCGGCACAAAAATTCCTTCCAGATCGGAGCAGACAATATGCATAGCACCTCACATTCGGCTTTCATTAGTCTTCTTGGTTTTCATTTTCTATTCTTATGAGAATCGGTTTAGCATTAACCACGTCGAGATTCATAATTTCGGACAACGCCTTTTGCACATCAGCTTCTTTGGCAAGATGGGTGAGCATGACAATGGGTACCGAGCCTTTGGTTTTTCGTCCTTTCTGGTGCACCGATTTTATACTGATGTCATAATCACCCAGAATACCCGATACTTTTGACAGCACACCGGGTCGGTCTAAGGCGGCAAACCTGAAATAATAATACGTTCTGATCTCATCAACCGGCATAACGGGAATTTTCCGGATATTATTCATCTGGTATGAGAGTAGCGGAACCCGGCCTCTTGACCCGGTTAACAGGTTGCGGGCGAGATCGACCGTATCGCCGACCACGGCACTGGCGGCGGGCATCATCCCGGCGCCGTATCCGTAAAGCATCATATCACCGATGGCATCACCGGAGATTGTGACGGCATTGAGGGTGCCGCCGACACTGGAAAGGGGATTGTCAAAAGGAATCATGGTGGGATGCACTCTTGCCTCTATGGCATTACCCATGTTTTTGCTAATGGCCAGAAGCTTGATCCTGTATCCAAACTGCCCGGCGAAATCAATATCCATGGGGTCTATATTAGAGATGCCTTCGATATATATATCCTTAAAATTAATCTCCATGCCGTAGGCAAGGGAGGTGAGAATGGCAAGTTTGTGGGCGGTGTCGATTCCTTCGATATCCAGGCTCGGGTCGGCCTCGGCATACCCGTTTTTTTGTGCTTCGGCCAGCACGGTTTCAAAACTGCTGCCGTCATCCGTGCTTTTGGAGAGGATGTAGTTACAGGTGCCGTTAAGGATGCCGGCCATGGATTTTATGTGATTCCCCACCAGAGATTCCCGCAGCGATTTGATGATGGGCATGCATCCGCCTACGCCGGCTTCAAAAGCAAGATCAACCCCTTTTTCCGTAGCGGCCTTGAATATGGCATTACCATGGACGGCTAACAGTGCCTTGTTTGCGGTAACCACCTGCTTGCCCTTATCAATGGCCTTTAAAATAAGATCCCTGGCAACCCCGTCTCCTCCGATCATTTCGATAATGATATCAATGTCAGGGTCATCCACCACTTTATACGCATCGCTAATAAACACTCCGTTATCAAAACGTATTCCACGATCAGTTTTCAGGTCGATATCGGCAACATATTTCAGGTTCAGATCGGCGCCAACCCGGGAACGGATAAGGTCCCTGTTTTTAATAAGAATTCTTGCAACACCTGTGCCGATCGTGCCGCAGCCGAGCAAACCAATATTTATTTTTTTCATGCAATCCGCTCCTGAACAGGAATTACATTATCTTTCGTATTCCTCTTATGGCCTGGTTTATGCGCATGTTGTTTTCTATGAGAGCAAAACGCACATATTCATCGCCGTATTCGCCAAATCCAAGACCCGGTGAAACCGCAACCTGGGCCTTATTAATCAGCATTTTGGAAAATTCCACTGAACCCATTTTTATATATTTGTCAGGAATTTTGCTCCATACAAACATGGTTGCCTTGGGGCTTTCTACCTCCCAGCCCACTCGGTTAAGGCCTGATATCAAAGCATCCCTTCGTGTTTTATAAGTATCACATATTTCCTTGACACATTCCTGAGGGCCGTTTAAGGCGATGATGGATGCAATCTGAATCGGCTGAAAAATACCATAATCCAGGTAACTTTTTATCCGGCGAAGGGCGCCCACAATTTCGCTGTTCCCCACACAAAAACCCACCCGCCAACCGGGCATGCTGTAACTCTTGGAAAGTGAAAAGAATTCAACACCAATATCCTTGGCGCCTTTAACCTGGAGAAAACTGGGTGGTTTATATCCATCGAATGACAGATCTGCATAAGCGAAGTCGTGGATGATTATGATATCGTGTTCTTTTGCATAATCCACGATTTTTTCAAAAAATTCCAGATCAACGACTTCCGTGGTCGGATTATGCGGATAGCTGATAATTAAAATCTTGGGCCTCGGCCAGGTCTGCCGGGTTGCGTGCATCAGGTTATCGAAAAAATCGTTGCCCGGACCCACGGGGATTCCCCTTACATCACCTCCGGAAATAATTGCCGAGTAAGGATGGATAGGGTATGTCGGGTTGGGTGTGAAAACTACGTCTCCGGGCCGGATGGTGACAAGGATAAGATGTGATATTCCTTCCTTGGCACCGATGGTGACGATGGCCTCCGTATCGGGATCGATATCCACATCATATCTTCGTTTATACCAGCTGGAAATGGCCATTCTCAGTTTGGTGATACCCATGGACGCCGAATATCGATGATTTTGCGGTTTCTGGGCGGCTTCTGTCAGCTTATCCACAATGTGCTGCGGCGTCCCGATGTCGGGATTTCCCATCCCCAGGTCGATAATATCCTCTCCGGCATGCCGGGCATCCATTTTGATTTTGTTAACTGTTGCAAATACATAGGGCGGGAGACGGTCTAATCTGGCGAAAGTTCTCATAAAAATAACCTCTTAGGCGCTTAGTTGTGAATTTTGTGCTTTTTGTGGCAAAAAAAATGCTTAGCCAATTAAGTGTGAAGTGATCTAAAGTGACCTAAAGTGCCTAAAGCCCGCCCTGGTGCGAATCGTTCATATATTGATCTGACTTATGCACTATTACAAACATGACTTTTTGAGCATAGAGTATTGGTGATCGGTCTGGGCCAGGGTTAAGGTATTCTGTCAATTTTATCTAAAATAAATAGCCGGAGCATAGCGACTCCTTAACTTTAGCTCACTTCAAACTTTAGCTCACTTCAAACTTTAGCTCACTTGTAACTTTTCCAGTTTATCCAGTTTAGGATATAATAGTCCAAATTATTCTCTATTTACAATACAAAGTTTTTTATGTCAAAAATTTTGTTTTGACTTTTAAACCGATTGGGATTATTTTTCGATTAAAATTTCAAAATGCGCGTAAAGCATCCAGAAAGGATGACCAAGAAGTCCGATACAAATAGTAATTTTAGGCAATTTAAGCAATTTTCCGGTTGATCCGGGAAGGGGATTCATATGGCAAAATCACTGACATACGCTGATGCGGGTGTAGATATTGATAAAGCCGAAAACCTTGTTGGCAAGATTAAAAAAATAGCGCAGCAGACCCCTAGATCCGGAGTTATTGGTGAGATCGGCGGGTTCGGCGGACTGTTTTCGCTCAACATCAGCAACATGGAAAGTCCGGTTCTTGTAAGTTCGACCGACGGTGTCGGGACCAAGCTCAAGATTGCCTTTATGATGTCAAAACACGATACCATCGGCATAGACCTGGTTGCAATGTGTGTTAATGATATCGTCGTGCAGGGTGCAAAACCACTTTTCTTTTTAGATTATCTTTCGATGGGAAAGCTGGAAGAAAAAATTGCCATTGATGTCATCGCCGGGATCGGAGAGGGCTGCTCACAGGCCGGGTGTGCGCTTATCGGTGGTGAAACTGCCGAAATGCCGGGGTTTTATAAGGATAATGAATATGATCTGGCCGGATTTGCCGTGGGTGTTGTTGAAAACAGCAAAATTGTTGACGGTTCGGGAATCCGCGTTGGCGATCAGCTTATCGGAATTTCATCGAGCGGACTTCACAGCAACGGATATTCGCTGGTACGCAAAATATGTTTTGACATTTTAAAACTGAAAATCGACACCCATATACCCGAGCTGGGCAAGACCATCGGTGAAGAACTTATTACCCCCACAAAAATATATGCAAAAACCGTTCACAGCATTATAAAGAATCTGCCGGTATTCGGACTTGCCCATATTACCGGTGGTGGAATCACAGATAATATTGTTCGTGTCATCCCCGAACAGTGTAACGTTGTCATTCGAAAGAACAGCTGGGATGTGCCGCCCGTGTTTACGTATCTTAAGGAGGCCGGCAATATATCAGAACATGAAATGAGGCGCACGTTTAATAACGGTATTGGCTTTATTGCCGTTGTTCATGAAAAAGATGCTCAGGAAATTATGGATTGTTTCATCGCCATGAAGGAAAAGGTTTTTGTCATCGGCGAGGTGGTTGAACGTAAAGAAGGTGATGAGAGGGTTCAGTGGGTCTGATCGGCATGAAGAACGCAACTTACGAAAAAAAGCAACGCCTGCAAAAAATCAAAAGCCCTTTTGTAAAGTTGATACGTTGGATAGGAAACGCTCAAAAAGGAAAAACCGTCTGTAAAAGCTGAGCGGTGAATAAAACCGGTCCCGTGAGAGGACCCGGAAAAGTAAAGAATCCTGGTCCATAGGAGCAGGCTTTGGTTTGACCCTAAAAGGGTCTGTTATCCTACAAGCCGGACAAGTTAAAAGTGATAAGTGACCTAAAGTGCCTAAAGTTATGGAGTCGCTGCGCTCCGATGATTTTATATAATTGACAAAATTCCTTAACCCTGGCCCAGACCGATCACCAATACTCTATACTCAAAAAGTTATGTTTGTAATGATAAATAAATCAGATCAATATATGAACAGTTAGCACCAGGGCGGGCTTTAGCTCACTTTAAACTTTAGTTCACTTCAAACTCTTACGGCGTTTCTTCAGGCAGAGCCGGACAACTCTGACTTGGCCCACAGGACCAGGTTTTCAAGATTAAATAAGGCGGCGATGATAATACTCGGCATTGAAACATCCTGCGATGAAACCGCTGCAGCGGTAGTTGTGGACGGCGTCCAAATTTTATCTTCCGTTGTGTCTTCCCAGACCGACATTCATCATCCCTATGGCGGAGTTGTGCCTGAACTTGCTTCAAGAAAACATATGGAAGCGATTGTTCCGGTGGTCACTGAAGCGCTGGCAGTTTCCGGCATGGATTCAAAACAGCTTGACGCAATAGCGGTTACCCAAGGGCCGGGACTGGTGGGGGCATTGCTGGTGGGTTTCTGTTTCGCCAAATCGTTTGCTTTTGCGCTGGATATTCCATGGGTCGGAGTTAATCATCTTGAGGGTCACATAAATTCCTTGTTCCTGGAAGAAAACTCGCCCCCTTTCCCGTTTGTGGCGCTTCTTGCGTCCGGCGGACATACCAGCATATACCATGTCACGTCGCACACCGGATTCGAGCTGGTTGGACAAACCCGGGATGATGCTGCCGGAGAAGCCTTTGACAAAGTTGCCAAAATGCTCGGCCTGGGCTATCCGGGAGGCGGCGTTATTGACCGGCTTGCAACTCAGGGAGATCCCGGGAATATTGTTTTTCCGAGACCGTTTCTGGACAAGTCGACCTTTGATTTTAGTTTCAGCGGCCTGAAAACGGCGGTGCGGCGGTATATTCAGAAAAACATGAATGCATATCAGCAACAGCTCCCGGATATTGCCGCCGGATTTCAGGAAGCGGTGGTAGATGTTTTATCATTTAAAGTGGTTCATGCTGCAATGATGAA
>JAUVTO010000148.1 GCA_030601485.1 Desulfobacterales bacterium
ATTTTATACGCGCAACGCATCGTGATAAGTTGCCCGAGTACAGCCCGGCCCAAACCCTTCCCAAGCTCCTTTATACCTGTGTCAGGAGAAAAGCTTATCCATTTGTTCTGGATAAAGGAATATTTCCTATGGGCTTTGGCCGTGTGATCCTGTCATCTGAACCTGAAATGGCTGAAAGGATAGGGAAACGAAAAGACCGGATGCCGATACTCCTTACGGTCCAGACCCGGAAATCGATTGAAAAAGGAACTCTATTTTATGAGGCCGGAGATACGCTATACCTGGCCGAATCTATCCGGACAGGTTGTTTTGCGGGACCTGCCCTGCCCAAACAAAAAGAGGCTGCCATAATAAAGGAGGCTTTGTCAGAAAAAAGAGAACAGAAATTTCCCGGCAGTTTTATCATGGATTTAAAGGATAAAAATAAAAGAACATCTCAGCGCAAAAAGAGAAGCAAAGAGGCCGCCTGGAATAAGGATCCAAAAAAACTCAAACAACAAAAGAGAAAACCGCCGCCGTGGCGGAAGTAAAGAACGGTATTGAAAAAAAATATTTTTATCCAAAACGCGGATAAAAAAAATTGACAACCTTTTTTAAAGTTGATACGAAATTCACTCCCGCAATAATTTGTGGGCCGTTAGCTCAACTAGGCAGAGCACCTGACTCTTAATCAGTAGGTTATAGGTTCGATTCCTATACGGCCCACCAGAAAAAAAAGATGTAATAACAACAAGTTAAAAGGTCTCTCAGGGAGAAATCTTGAGAGGAAGTGGCGTGGAAGGTTCAAGGGTGGACCAACGGCAATGGAATATATTGATGAAGTCAGGGGCAAAGTAAATTGAGAGTCTGTGTAGACACCACCATCCTGCTTGATATTTTGAAAGATGAATTTAGAAACTTTCAGGACAAATTGTACACTGCAAAGTGCAGCGCCATTCTTACCAGAGACAGAGGTATATACACCAAGTACTTTCCCGCGTTGGTAGGGTATGAAGATCGTCTCAAGCCCTCATCCTGATGATTGCTTCCTAAAGTTTAATATTTCCCTCTCTAATGTTGCAAAAGTTTCGGAAAAATTTTCTAAATCGGCTTGGAGAATTGGTTTCTGAAACGAAAACCGAGTGTTTTGCATGGACGCTGATCCCAAACCATGCCCATTTATTGTTACGAATATGTTTATATAAAAACCTTTCAATCGTTTATTTATTCGGAGAATAAAATGGCAATTGAATTGTATTTCAGCAATCAGTTGAATCAACTGGCAGATAAGTTTTCAGATATCGTTGCTGACGAGAATCGCAGTAAAGCCAATATATTTAATGCTCCTGTGGTGATTGTTCCCAATGCAAATCTGGCCAAATGGCTCCAGCTCTTTTTGGCGAAAAAAAATTCGATATTCATGAATGTTGATTTTCAATACCTTGAAGCTGGCCTGTGGGGAATGATTGCAGAGCTTGATTCCAGTGAAAACAAGCCGGAAATGCTGGATAATGATCTGCTTAAAATACTGCTGCTTTATGCTTTGCAAAATCTTAAAAGTAACGCCTCCGATTTTTTGCCTGTAACCCAATATTTGATGGGAGCAGAGGGTCACAAAAATCCGGATTATGCGGCAAGGCTCTGGCAGCTTTCTGAAAAATTGGCTCACCTGTTTCAAGAATATGAATTTCACCGGATTGGAATGATCCAAAAGTGGTTGGATGAGACAGCTATACAGGAAAGCATGGAACTGTGTCAGAAGCAGCTTTACTTGAAGTTAAAAACCCTGAGAAACGAACTTGAAAGCCGAACGGGCAAACAACTGCTTTCCTTGATGGAATACGCTGATAAGGTGCTTTCCAAATCCAAGCCGGATACCGGGAAAGCTGTTGATAATAAATTTATCCATTTTTTCGGCCTGTCTCAGATATCAGATTTTCATTTAAAGCTTATCGGCCGGTTGCAGCCCTATTATACTATTTTCATCTATGCGTTAAACCCCTCCAAAGAATTCTGGGAGGATATCAAAACACTTAGGGAAAAACCATGGGTTCAGAGAAAAAACGTCAAAACATTTGCAATTCAGACGGAGGAAAAAGAGCAAGGAGAACTTTTTCAGCGGGACGACAACGCACTTCTGGCTGCATGGGGTAAACCCGGTAGAGAGAGCATCCGGCTTTTGTGCGAGCTGACCGATTATGACTTTAATGCCTGTTTCACAGCCCAAAAACCTGCAACCGGTATCCTGCAAAGAATTCAAAACAACATCCTCACACTATCTTCCAAAGCCCGTGAAACCGAAAAGCTGAGCCAGGATCGGTCTTTACAAATCGTTGCTTGCCCCAGCGTATACAGAGAAGTTGAAACCGTATACAACAGCATCCTGTTTAATTTGGAACAGAACACCGACCTTCAGCTGACTGATATCGCCATCCTGGTACCAAACATTTCAGCTTACAAACCCGTGTTTGATTCTGTTTTTAATCGCAACCCAAAGTGCCTTGCTTACAATCTGGTGGATTCGTACGCCGAAATCGAGAGCGTATACGGGAAAGCAATCCTGGGGATTTTGACATTAGCTACCGGGCGATTTTCCAGAAACGAGGTCTTTGATCTGATTTTGAATCCGTGCTTTACAAGCCGCTGGAAGATCGGCCAGGATGAAGTTCAAGCCTGGGCCAACTGGACCGAAGCGTTAAATGTTTTTCACACATTTGACCGGGAGGCAAAAATAGCCAAAGGGTACCCGGCAAGCGGCATTCACACTTGGAAGCAGGGTCTTCAAAGGCTGCGCCTGTCAAGAATTCTGGCTGCTCCCAATGCACTCAACACAGCGAGTTTGGAGCATTTTCAGGAACTTGTTCCGTTTAACGATATAAAAACCGGTGACGTTGATCTGGTTGAGAAGTTTTGCATGGTCATTGAAGCGCTCCATCATGCCGCAGGCACGTTAAATATAAAACAAGCAACCGGTGCGCAGTGGAAACAGACCTTTTTTAATGTCTGCGATCAACTGATAGAAATCCCGGAAGATTTCAAAGGGGAGTTTGTGGTTCAACAAACCCTGATTCAAGCCTTCGACAACCTGAAACTGTATGACCAACTCCAGGGGGATTCACCCCAATCAACATTGGATGTTGATCTGATCAACGAATTTATACGCGCTAACCTCAGCTCCATCTCAGGCGGACACGGAGACTATTTAACCGGCGGCATCACCATTTCCGCGCTGCAGCCCATGCGTCCCATCCCTTTTAGTATTGTCTACATCCTGGGGATGGAAGAAGGGAATTTTCCCGGCAGAGCCGAGCTGTCGTCACTGGATTTGCGACTGTTAAAACGGCGGATCGGCGATATCAGCATTCCTGAACGTAATTGCTATCTGTTTCTTGAAATGCTTCTGTCGGTGCGGGACAAGATGTATATCAGTTATGTTTCCCGGGATCTTCAAAAAGACCGCATCCAGCAATCGTGTTCCGTGGTTAATCAGCTTAGGCGCTACGTGGAGCAGGAAATATTTCCCAGTGGGCAACGCTTCCAAATTACAGAGATACCGCTTGCGGGCAGCAGTGAACACTTTCTCGACCCTGAAGCGATCAACACCTGGACCGATGTTATGCTGAACTATTCCACAGCTGACAGGATAGCTTATTATCGGGCACACCAATTATGGGAAAAGTTTAATCAAAGCGCTTCGGCGGATGATTTAAAAAGGGTCAAGCGCTTTGATCCGGATTTGTCATTTGATGTGGTTAAACCCGCAGGCGATGACCGGCAAGTTGAGAGGATTACATCAAAACAATTAAAAAGATTTCTGGAAGATCCTGTCCGACAGAAGACTCAACGGCATCTGGGTCTTTATGATGAAGAACAAACCATCGAAGACCTAATTTTACGTGAAGATGAACCGTTTTTTTCCGAATTTCCACTGGATTATCATCTGAAAATGGATCCAATAAAGCGATGGCTGGACACGCTGTTTTCTTCTCAAGATACCTATATTGCCAAACCCGAGCCCGAGGATATTTATAACCTTGTTTATAACCAATACCGCCGGAAATGCCAAACTCCGGAAGGCGCCTTTGCCGAAATGGACAGGAATGAACTGCGAGGCCAGGTTTGCCAAATCGTAGAAACCCTAAATCCGGTTATAGAGCAGATGCAATCTGCGAAAAAGCTGTATCGGGCCGTATTTATCGGCGAGCAGACTGATGAGCACATCCCTTCCGGTATCAATCCGGATTTAAAACGATTTGAACCCTTATCATTGACGATCCAAACCGCAAACCACACATCAGAAACCGTTACCTGTGAAGTAGAACTTCACGGGCAACTTCCCTGGGTATGGCAAGACTCTGAGAATAGATGGCATGCACTGATATTAACCGGTTCCGGGAAAAAACCAAAAGAGCCGGATAAATACGTATTTGAACCGGTTATATTTTATCTGCTTTGTCTGACCGGGAAGGAGAGTTGCCAGTGGATCGGTACATCCGGGATAACCCTTCATATGGTTTACCGGGAAAAGCTGGTGGAGTGGACTTACAAATCCGATCAAGAGACTGCCAGGATGTATTTGATTGATCTGGTTTCGGATTACCTCAATCAGTCGAGGGCGGCATGGTTGCCTTTTGAAATTATCTCAAAGCTGTCGATTCAACCGCATAAAGTGCCGGACGATAAGATTGATGCCTTAATCCGAGAGCATTTTATCCTGGAGCTTAAAGATGCATACTCAGAAGTTGAAGATTATCTGATCCGAATTACAAGGCCGACGATCCCTTTGGATGCCTTTGATATGGTTAAAGGGCGGCTTAAAATTTTCTTTGATACCGGGAGCTGACATGTCCTACACACTCGTGGATAACACTGCACAAATTGATTTAAACCGGCATGCTATCATTGAAGCGTCTGCCGGAACAGGTAAAACCTATACCATTGAAAATCTGGTTGTAAGGCTTTTAAAGGAAAAACACGACGTTGCCCTTGAAAATATTCTCATTGTCACCTTTACGGAAAAAGCAACCTCAGAACTGAAGATCCGCATTCGTGAAAAGTTAGAACAGGAATTAAGAGCCTCTG
>JAUVTO010000199.1 GCA_030601485.1 Desulfobacterales bacterium
TGATTGCCCAACCCTTAGACATAGAGGTCGGTGCCGGAACATTTCATCCAGCAACTCTGCTGAGGGCGCTTGGCCCTGAGCCCTGGGATGTCGCTTATGTTCAGCCTTCCCGGCGGCCGACAGATGGTCGCTACGGTGAGAACCCGAATCGTTTGCAGCATTACTATCAGTATCAGGTAATACTAAAACCTTCTCCTTATGATGTGCAGCAGCAGTATTTGCATAGCCTTAAGGTGCTTGGGATCGATCCACTTGAACATGATATAAGGTTTGTGGAAGACGACTGGGAATCCCCAACGCTCGGGGCGTCCGGACTTGGGTGGGAAGTCTGGCTGGACGGTATGGAAATTACCCAGTTTACCTATTTTCAGGTGTGCGGCAGTGTCGAATTATTTCCCATATCTGTGGAACTTACTTACGGATTGGAACGTATTGCCATGTATCTGCAAGGTGTTGACAACGTTTATGATCTGAAATGGAACGATAATGTTACGTATGGGCATGTTCATCATCAGCAGGAGGTGGAACAATCAACTTATAATTTTGAGAAGGCGGATGTGGGAATGCTGTTAGAGCTTTTTGATAAGTACGAGGCTGAAGCAGACCGCATGATTAAGGAAAAATTAGTTCTCCCTGCTTATGAATACTGCCTGAAATGTTCACATACATTTAATCTTCTGGACGCTCGCGGTGCCATCAGCGTTATGGAGAGGACCAGTTGCATCGGTCGCATTAGAAAACTTGTCAGAGCATGTGCAGAAGGATATCTGGAGCAAAGAGAGAAGATGGGGTATCCCCTGTTGAAGATTGGCGATTGATGATTGAAGATTGGCAGTATCGCCCTGTTCGGTTAAATCAACATTTTTGCTTTTATTTAGCCGGGGGCCGTTACAATATTTCAGGAAATGCCTGGAAAACAAGAAAGGTTGACGCATTAAAAAAAACAGAGGTGGATATGGAAACTTTATTGCTTGAAATCGGGACGGAAGAGATACCGGCAGGTTACATTGAACCTGCGCTAAATGTAATGTCATCAATGCTTCTGCAAAAAATGACCGATGCTCGTATTGACCACGGCAGTGCCAGGATTTTTGCAACTCCGAGACGGCTTGCGGTGGAAGTAAAAAAAGTTGCAGCCAAACAAAAATCCTTGACCTCGGAAGTCGTGGGACCTCCTGAAAAGGTCGGGTTTGATAAAGATGGACAACCCACTGTGGCGGCGAAAAAATTTGCTGAAAAGGTTGGGGTTTCGGTAAATGATTTAACAATAAAGGATACGAATAAGGGGCGTTATCTGTGTGCAAAAGTTGCGGAGCGCGGGCTTCCAACCGGAACGTTACTAAAAAACATCCTGTCGGAAGTGATTCTTGCCACACCGTTTCCCAAGACCATGAAATGGGCTGAGCTTGATATTCAATTTGCCCGGCCCATACATTCTGTCGTAGCCCTTTTGGGAGAGAAAGTAATTCCTTTTACCCTTGGAGATATAAAAAGCGGAAGATATACTTATGGACACTATTTTATGCATTCGGGCAAAGTAAAGATTTCCAGCCCCAAGGGCTATATTAAGACCATGCGTTCCGCAAAAGTAATAGTCGATCTTCAAGGACGTAAAAAAAGTGTTGAAAAAGAAATCGATAAAGCAGCAAAAAAAGTTGGCGGGAAAGTGTTACCCGATGATGAACTGGTGGAGATTGTGAAAAACCTGGTCGAATATCCTGTGGCTACGGTCGGCAAATTTGATAAAGAGTTTCTGGAAGTCCCCAGTGAAATACTGATTACCGCCATGCGGGAGCACCAGAAGTATTTTGCAGTGATAGATAAAAAAGGGAATCTCATGCCCTGTTTTGTGGCGGTAAACAATACCCGTACAAAAGATATGAACCTTGTGGCAACCGGACATGAATGGGTGCTTAGAGCTCGCCTTGCGGATGCCCAATTCTTTTACAAAAGTGATCTGGAGTATTCCTCTGAAGACAGAGTCGAAAAACTGAAAGGCGTTCTTTTCCAGGCCAAACTCGGGTCCATGCATGAAAAGATTAAGCGTCTTCAAAAAATTGGAGGATTTCTGGCAGATAAAGTTGAAAAGGGTTCGGATTTAAAAAAGCATGTTACAAGGGCTGCCTGGTTATGCAAGGCCGATCTGGTTAGCCATGTTGTGGTTGAATTCCCCAAACTGCAAGGGATTATGGGAAGGGTTTATGCTTCTGTTACAAAAGAACCAGCTGCAGTGGCCACAGCAATTGAAGAACATTACCGGCCGATTTATTCAGGAGGAGAACTTCCTGAAACTACGGCAGGTGCGATTCTTGCCATTGCCGATAAGATCGATAACATCTGCGGGTTTTTTTCCGTAGGACTTATTCCCACAGGTGGTTCCGATCCATATGCGCTTCGGCGGCAGGGCATCGGTATTATTCACATCATGCTCGATAAAGGTTTTTCATTTTCTTTAAAGAGTATGATTGAAAAGAGCATAAAGCTCTTCGACATAAAGGATGCCAAGAAGATTCGAGAGATTGCTGATAAAGTAAATACCTTTTTGTATAACCGCGTGACACATCAACTGGCTGAAGAAGGATTTTCAAAAGATGTCATCGCTGCTGTTGCAAGTGTATCAGCCGATAACGTGCCTGATGTATGGAACAGGGTGCAAGCGCTTCAGGATCTGAAGACTGCACCGGATTTTGAACCCCTGGCCGTTGCTTTCAAACGAGTCGTCAATATCATAAAAAAGGCTAAGGCTTTTAAAGCAAAATCTGTACAGGAAAGTCTTTTTCAACATGATTCTGAGTCTGCTCTTTATTCGGATTATAAAAAAACAAAAAACAAGGTTTCAGACAGTCTTGACAAAGGAGATTTTAAACAGGCTCTGCATGAGATCGCTTCCCTCCGGGATTCGGTGGATGTTTTTTTTGATAGTGTTTTGGTCATGGCAAAGGAGAAAAAAATACGCAGCAACAGACTTAGCTTGCTAAAGCACATAGCAGATCTGTTTGAAGCCATAGCAGATTTTTCAAAAATATCGACTTAGGGCTCTAATTAGCAAATTTGATTACGTATTTTTATCAGGATAACTATCCCGTATAAGTTGAATTCTAAAAGTTTGAAGTTTGAAGTGCCTAAAGTGAGCTAAAGTTGAGGAGCGGAGCGACATCATTATTTGACGTTCGACGTTCGATGTTGGATGTTCATCTTTTAATATGCTCAAGCAAAACCTTTTTTTTAAGCGTGGCCTCGGCTGTCTTTTCAAACTGCTCGGTGACATCTGACACAAAGAGCCTGAACGCTCCTTTTTTGCCCAGTAAATTGTTAACGTTAGGATGCGTATCCAAAAAATCCTTTACATTTTCTGCAAGAGCAATGGAAGAGTCGATGACGGTTACCCTTTTGCCGATTTTTCGTTGGATTTTATTTATTAGAAGAGGATAATGGGTGCAACCCAGAATAAGGGTGTCTATCTGCCTTACTTTTAAAGGATGCAGATATTTTTTGATTATCATCACGGTTTCGGGTTTTTTCAGCCATCCCTCTTCCACCAAAGGAACCAGAAGCGGGCAGGCTGTTGAATAGACCTTTGCCTTAGGTTTCATTGCCTTGATTTTCTTTTCATAAATGCCGCTTTTTACCGTTGCCCGCGTTCCGATAATCCCGATGATTAAATTTCTGGAACTTTC
>JAUVTO010000131.1 GCA_030601485.1 Desulfobacterales bacterium
CCCGATCCCGGCAAAATCAGGCAACGGCTGTTCCAGTGCAAGACGTTCAGGATACGACAGGGCATATGCAATTGCCCCCTTCATATCCGGAATTCCAAGCTGGGCCATTACCGCTCCATCTTTAAAAGAAACCATGGAGTGAATCACACTTTGCGGATGAATCAGAACTTCAATCATTTCCTGTGAAACACCGAACAGCCATTTTGCTTCTATAACCTCAAGCCCCTTGTTCATTAGGGTCGCTGAATCCACACTAACCTTTTTTCCCATTTGCCAGGTTGGATGGTTGAGCGCATCTCGGGGTTTAATTTTTACAAATTCATTTTCCGGCCGGTTCAAAAACGGACCGCCGGAAGCGGTGAGGAGGATTTTATCCAGATCCTGCCTGCGGTTGCCCGCAATGCATTGAAAAATTGCGCTGTGCTCACTATCTATTGGAATTATCTTTACACGATTTCGTGCCGCCCTTTTTATAACAATCTCGCCGGCCATCACAAGGGTTTCCTTATTTGCCAGGGCAATGTTTTTCCCCGCCTCTATGGCTGCAAGGGTCGGTATCAGTCCGACCGCTCCCACAACTGCGGTAACAACCATATCAACAGAATCATGGGTAGCCGCGGTCCTGTAGCCGTCTTGTCCATACATAATTTCAACCTTTGACCCAGACGGCAGCAGGCGTTTCAATTCAATGGCACGGGTTTCATCAAAAACCACAGCGATGTCAGGGCCGAATTTCTCCACCTGATCGGCCAATAAGCTCGTATTATTTTTAGCTGCAAGCGCCTTTACAGTAAATCGTTCGGGAAACATTGCTACAATTTCAAGTGCATTGCGCCCAATGGATCCTGTGGATCCAAGTATGGAAAGGTTTTTCATTTTATAATATATATTCTATGAAAAAATAAGCGACCGGGGCCGCAAAAAGTAACGCATCAATACGATCCAGAAATCCGCCGTGACCGGGAAGTAATGCACCGGAATCCTTTATATTGGCGACTCTCTTAAGTTTAGATTCAAACAGATCGCCCACCTGTCCCGCAATACCGATGCAAAGGAAAAACAGGATACTTAAGTTCCACTGCAACAGCGGAAAAAAAAAGATTTTGAACAAAGCACCCGCGCATACATTTACGGCAAGTCCGCCAACAGAGCCTTCTATGGTTTTGTTCGGACTTACGGCAGGGCAAAGCTTATGCCGACCCAAATACGACCCGGTATAGAATGCACCTGTATCACCCAGAAAAATTACGATTAATAGAAAAAAAATCCAGGAAACACCATTATCCCCATTCCGGATCAAAACAAGATACGATAGAAATAAAGGTATATATATAACCCCCAAAACCTGTTTAAAGACCATTTCCGATACGGATGCATCAGATTTAAATTTGGGAAGAGAGATCAGGACAGAGACAATAAGATTTAAAGCAATAAGGCTTAAAATATTTTTGAATGAATTCATGTGCGCAGCCAAGATAATGGCCGGACCTGTGATAAAAGCCAAAAGCTTAAAGTAAAATGGATTTGGGCTTTCAGTTTTGCCAAATAAAATATGAAAAAATTCCCAAAGGGCTATGAGGCATACGGTGCCGATAACCACGGCAAATATCAATGCTCCCCCGCTGCCGATGAGCAAAACAAGAAAGGGAATGGCCACAAAAGCTGTAATCCATCGTTTTGAATGCATATTGTCCGAATGGGATAAACCTGAAGCGGTCATATTTTAAAAAGGCTAAAGCGTTATGGTATTAATTATAGTCAGACCTTACCATACCTCCGTTCACGTTGCTGGTAGTTTCTCAGAATTCGAATAAATTCATCCTTCCCAAAATCAGGCCATAAGGTATCTGTAATATAAATTTCAGAGTAGGCTATCTGCCACAGGAGAAAATTACTTATGCGCATTTCTCCGCTTGTTCTAATCAAAAGATCCGGATCAGGCATTTGACGTGTATACAGGTGTTCAGATATAATTTCAGGTGTTATTGAATCCGGATCGATACTGCCATCTTTGGCTTTTATTGCAATCTCTTTAACCATCTTAACAATTTCAGCCCGCCCGCCGTAGCTCAAAGCCAGATTTAGGATCATGCCGGTATTTTTTTTTGTTAATGCCATGACGTTATGTAGTACTTGCCGGACATTTTCCGGCAACCGCTCTATCTGTCCGATGGCATACAGGCGAATATTGTTGTCCAGCATCTCTTTTTTTTCTGATTCGAGAAATTTTTTAAGAAGGGTCATCAGAGCAATGACTTCGGATTTGGGTCGCTGCCAGTTTTCAGTGGAAAAAGCATACAGGGTCAGATAGGAGATACCGATTTCGCGGCAAGCTCGAACAATGGTTCGAACAGTTTCCGAACCCTTTTCATGTCCTTGAATCCGATTTAAGAGGCGCTTTTTGGCCCACCGGCCATTACCGTCCATAATAACGGCAACATGTGAGGGTAGCTTTGCAGGATCAAGATCATTGTAAATAGAGGAAGATGTATTAGAATTCAAGGATTTCTTTCTCTTTTTCTTTACAGACATCATCGATAAGCTTGATATGATTATCTGTTATCTTCTGGACCTGGTCTTGAGCTCTGAAGGCATCATCTTCCGAAATTTCACCATCCTTTTTCAATCCTTTCAACAACTCGTTGGAATCACGCCTGATGTTGCGCACGGCAACCCTATGATCCTCGCTTTTTTTATGTACAACCTTGGCAAGTTCTTTTCTTCTCTCTTCGGTAAGCGGCGGAATGGAAATGCGGATTAGCTTGCCATCGTTTGAAGGCGTTAAACCTAAGTCAGATTTCAATATAGCTTTTTCTATATCCTTGATTACGGAAATATCCCATGGCTGTATGGTAATAAGTCTGCTTTCAGGAATAGAGAGAGACGCCATCTGATTAAGAGGAGTCATCGTACCGTAGTATTCAACCCGGATACCATCAAGAATGGACAGGGAAGCCCGTCCGGTCCGGACCTTCTTAAATTCATTTTTAAGAGAGTCTATGGACTTTTCCATACTTTCCGTAGTTTCCTGATATATCGATTCAATCATGGATTTCTCCTAATATAATAGTGAAGATTTGTCTAAAACCGACGAGTTGATTTTAAAAATGTTTAATTGGTTATCCGGGTTCCTATTTCTTCTCCACATATAACCCTTTTTATATTTCCCTTGTTTGTCAAATTAAAAACAACAAGGGGAAGCTTATTATCCATGGCCAGAGAAATGGCTGTCATATCCATCACATGGAGCTGTTGTTCAATGACCTCCATATATTTGATTTTTTTTATAAATTTAGCATCCTTATTGACAACCGGATCTGAATCGTAAAGGCCGTCAACCTTTGTCGCCTTTAAAAGGATATCGGCACGTATTTCCTGTGCCCTGAGCACCGCAGCGGTATCGGTGGTAAAGTAAGGATTGCCGGTGCCGGCTGCAAATATCACTACCCGCCCTTTTTCAAGATGGCGGATCGCCTTCCGGATGATGAACGGTTCGGCCACCTCATGCATTGAAATGGCGCTCTGGACACGAGTCATAATTCCATTTTCTTCCAGAACATCCTGTAAAGCCAGACTGTTAATCACCGTGGCCAACATACCCATGCGGTCTGCAGAAACTCTGTCTATACCATATGAAGCGGCGGCAACTCCCCTGAAAATATTACCACCGCCCACTACTATGGCAATTTGAACTCCTAAGTCAAATGCCGAGTGGACTTCTTCAGCCACATATTTTATGACATCAGGGCTTATTCCAAAATTCTGATCACCCATCAACGCTTCACCGCTCAGTTTCAATAGAACCCTTTTGAATTGAGGTATTGTCAAAGCTTATTCCTCACCTATTTTAAACCTTGCGAAACGTTTGATAGTAATGTTTTCGCCGATCTTTGCAACCATTTCATTTAAAAGATCTTCAATGGTTATATTGGGATCACGAACATAGGCCTGATTCATCAGGCAGTTATCCTTAAAATATTTTTTAAGCTTGCCTTCTACTATCTTGTCTACTATTTTTTCAGGCTTGCCCATTTCCAGGACCTGTGCACGGTAAATTTCTTTTTCTTTGTCGATCGTTTCTTTGGGGACATCTTCTTGCCGTATACCTACAGGATTAGTTGCTGTAATATGCATTGCAATATTTTTTGCAAATTCCTTAAAATCATCGTTTTTTGCAACAAAATCGGTTTCACAGTTAATTTCGACCAGAACACCAAGCTTGCTGTCCATATGAATATAAGACGCGACTATTCCTTCCGTCGTGGCCCTGCCGGCGCGTTTGGCCGCTGTGGCCAACCCTTTTTTTCTTAAAAAATCGACCGCCTTGCTTATATCTCCGTTACACTCGGAAAGTGCTTCTTTACAATCCATGATTCCTGCCCCGGTCTTTTCACGGAGCTCTTTGACCGTCGCAGCACTAATTGTCGCCATCATTATTCTCCTGTCTCTTCAGCTTCAGTTGTATCTCTCGGTTCCTGACTTTCAGAATCTTCAGGGGTTTCAGTATGTTCGGTTTCAGATGTTTTTTTTATTATTTCCACAACAGGGCCCTCTGAACCATCTGAAATAATCTTTCTTTCACCTGGCTTTAATTCCGCACTTGCGGCCGCAACCTCAGATACTTCCTCCACTTCTTTGTCGGTTTCAGCCTGCTGTTTTTCAGTCAGACGCTCTTTACCTTCAATACAAGCATCAGCGATTCTGGATGTGATCAGCCGTATTGCACGGATGGCATCATCATTACCGGGTATGATATAATCAATTTCGTCAGGATTACAATTGGTATCCACAATAGCAATAATCGGAATTCCCAGTCGTCTTCCCTCACGAACTGCAATGGCCTCGTTCTTGGGATCAACCACAAAAATAGCACCGGGAAGGTCATTCATGGTGCGTATTCCGCCAAGATTATTGTCGAGTTTTACCCGTTCCTTTTCAAGCTTCAGCCTCTCTTTTTTGGGAAAAAGATTGATCGATCCGTCATTTACAATCGTATTTAGATAGTTAAGACGTTCGATACTTTTTTTTATGGTCTGAAAATTTGTCAGCATCCCGCCCAGCCATCGGTTATGAATATAAAACATTTCGCATCGATTCGATTCTTCATAGATGGAATCCCGGGCCTGCTTTTTGGTTCCTACAAAAAGGAGCATCTTGCCGCCTGCAACGGTATCTACTACAAAATCATATACTCTCCTGAACATTCGAACAGTTTTCTGAAGGTCAATAATATAGATGCCGTTCCTGGCCCCAAAGATATATTGCTTCATCTTGGGGTTCCAGCGCTTTGTCTGATGACCAAAATGTACTCCGGATTCAAGTAGTTCTTTCATTGTAATATAAGCCATTATTTTCTCCCTTACTTAAACGGTTTTTCCACCGCCCATATCACTCCCACATCCGACCCCGCCATGAGACCCTTGAAAAACGTCCTCTTTTGCCCAATCCCTGTGTCAGGCTCAAATTTTAATCCTCAAAATACTCAATGTATTCCTGCGGTTAAAATTTTCGCCTTCCTTGGCCTTGAACAAAATTGAACGTTTTTCAAAGGTCTCACCATGCGGGGCACCAGGAAACAGGTCCAAAGGCGTGCGAATTAGTTAAACTGACTTTTTTAACAAATTAAATATTGATACGCAACAGTTTTTTATTACTCCGGCAAACTAATTAGACTTTTTACCATACCCTAAAATTGATAAACTCGTAAAAAGTCCGATTTAGACGGTTTCGTAAAAAGTTCAAATTCAAGGCGTGCAAATTTTGTAATCATGAGGCGTACTTTTCGTACGTTGAATGATTACGAAATGCAGCACAACGCAGAAGTTGGACTTTTTACGAGA
>JAUVTO010000060.1 GCA_030601485.1 Desulfobacterales bacterium
TTCCAGACCTTCCGGAGTGATGCCGGAATTGTTCGACATATTCTGTGCCTTAAAGGGTGCAACGCTTATCCCTTTATTAACAAAAATGCGGCAAATCGCCGTTGTAATAATACTTTTCCCCACATCGGAACCGGTTCCGAATACGGCAAGGCAAAGGGTCTTTTTTTTATTCTGAACCCGTGAAAAGCTATTTCTCGATTCCAACTCTGGCTTTGACTCCTTTGTGATAATAATGTTTGATCTCCTTCATCTCTGTGACCAGATGCGGCCGTGGTCTTTCCCTTTCCGGTGTAAACCTGTATATATCCTTTCATAAAATATCTTCCGAATATTTTCCTCTAAATCCGCCTTTGCAAAATGGGAACTCTATGTGATTCCCCCTTGTATTGTAAATGATCTTTTTAAAGCATAATAATATTGACATATAATATATTATATTTTATTATTCATCTAAAAACACACTGGGAGAACACAATGGAGACCATACGTATCAACGTCAGCCTGCCCAAGGAAGTCTTTGTTGATCTGTCTAAGGAAACAAAATCCAGAAAAAGGAGCCAATTTATCACTGAAGCTATCAAACGATTGGTTAAAGAAAAAAGGGATCAAAGACTTGCTGCCGAATACCAGGAGGCAGCTGCCGAGATCCGGGCAATCAACAAAGAACTTGAAGGAGCCATAAATGATGGCCTCGATTAAGCGCGGACAGGTTTTTCTGGTAAATTTTGATCCAACCGTGGGAGCTGAAGCCCGGAAAACTCGCCCGGCGCTCGTGGTTTCTAACGATATAAATAATGCCTATTCTCCCATTATCTCTATCTCTCCAATTACCTCTAATGTTACTCGCGTTTATTCTTTTGAGGTGGAAATTCCATCCGGCTCCGCAGGTTTAAAAGCTCGTTCAAAGATTATGGTGAATCAGACCCGGGCAGTGGATAAGATTCGTCTTGTCAAAACCATCGGCCATCTCCCGGAAGAAATTATGATTCAGGTAAATCAAGCCTTAATGCTCCATTATGACCTGGAATAAAATTATTTTTCCCTGAAAAACTTGGTCCTTTGGGCCTCCGGCTCGGAGAGCCAGGTCAGAGTTCTCCGGCTCTGCCTTGGAGTTTGGTGCCTTAAATCACAAATCCCAAGCACCAAATTACAAATAAATCTCAAATTACAAATTACAAACCGGTTCCCTCCGGGACGTAGGCAAAGCGATTGTTTTTTTTGTTTGGGATTTGTTATTTGGAATTTCAATAAGTCAATGAACTTTCAATAAAGCAAATCCCCTCTGGGGATAATCAAAACCTGGTCCTCCCTCCGGGCCGGAGGCTGGGCCAGGATTCTTTACTCTGCCCTCAATATTTCTACTTTCAAATATAAAGGGATTTCTCTATTCCCTTTAACCAGGGTATAATTTGAATTGAACCGTTCATCAGGAAATTCATCAATTATTTTATAAGCAATTTTATGCCCTTTGGTAAATGTACTCGGCTCTACGAATTCATATCCCATATGTGACAGCCAAACTTCAGGGGCAAATTCCTTTCCCTTTTTCAAAAATGCCTTGAATGAAATCAAATCTCTTGAGGAATCTTTTCTTGGGCCCTTAATGACATATCCCTGGTCAAGCAATTCTTCCAGATAATCAAGGGTATTGATGGGTTCAACAGACGTGCGATCATTCATTGAGCCACCTTTAAACTCTATAAATCAAACCTCGCCATTTTTTTGAGCAAAAACATTTAGTTAATCTTGAAAGCCTAGTCCTGTGGGCCAAGTCAGAGTTATCCGACTCTGCCTGAAGAAACGCCGTAAAAGTTTGAAGTGAGCTAAAGTTTAAAGTGAGCTAAAGTTAAGGAATTTTGTCAATTATATAAAATCAGCGGAGCGGAGCGACTCCATAACTTTAGGCACTTTAGGTCACTTATCACTTTTAACTTGACCGGCTTGTAGGATAACAGACCCTTTTCGGGTCAAACCAAAGCCTGGTTCTATGTACTATGATTCTTTACCTCGTTTCTTTACAGCAGTTCATGCAGTTTCTGCAGCACGTCATCATATTCGTCGCCACTGAAGCAAAACTGTAGTTCGCTGAACCGTTCCCGGAGCTCTTTGACCTTATCAGTGACATCGTTATTGTTCTTCACTGCGTCATGAATTAGCACAGCCAGGGCGCGGAAGTCATCTTCTTGCATTCCGAAACGAGTCATCTCAGATACACCCGTCCGCAGAGCCCCGGAGGCGGTAAACCCCTCTTCATCGGTATTCGCCTGAAAATTACAAATGATGTTGTTGGCTTCAAGCCGCTTGGCGATTTCAGGCCCGCGGCTGTAACCCACATCTATCAATACCTGGTGTGTTTCGGTGAAGTCGATACTCGGGTCACCAACCACATCGAGTCCACAGTCCATCAATCCCCTAGCAAATGCCTTGGCATTGGCGATAACTCTGGCCTGATATTCGTCTTTGAAATGGTTCATCTCATAAGCGGCGATGAGGAGCCCCAGCAAGGTGCCGGGATGGTGGCTGGACACCGATCCGGGGAAGACTCGTCGAAGCAGGGCCTCCCAAAGCTCATAACGCACTTCGTCCTCCCGAAACCGGCTGCCCACAACGCCACGTTGTGTTCCAAAATAGGTCTTATGTGTGGATCCGGTGACCAGATCAGCCCCTTCAGCAAAAGGTTCCTGAAAATGAGGACCGATGAGTCCCAGCACGTGGGCCATATCGTACATCACCACCGTGTCTATGTTTTGATCGTCCAGGAACCGGCGGATCTTGGCCACCGGCTCCTTGTGAATAACCATGCTCTTGCCAAAAATGATCAATTCCGGCCGATATTCATCAATCAATTTCAACGTGGTCGGCACATCGACCTTGTGACGGTTATGGGGAAGCACAGGAAAATTAACCACCGCCGGGCGTTCTGTACGCGGATCCCTGGCAACGTAGTCCCTGAGTGCGCCCATGGGCTGGGCGCTGAGATGTCCACCCTTGCCGATATGATTGTTCATAACCCGGCGAATCCGTCTCGGCTCGATCTTGCGGTCGGCGCGATTGATGTAGTCAACCATGGCGCTGAAAACGGCGGTATTGGCCATTTGCCCGCTTACCGGCCGCGTTTCTATGTTCTCACACCCCATGAATTTTCGCATTTCCTCTTCCAGCATCTGCTCGACTTCGGCGATAAATTCAGTGCCCTGGTAATAGAATATATCGGCGTCGTAGAATGCCTTCACCTTCTTATGCTCGGCATACCGGAAAGCAGGGTCCATCACCGACAACATTCGGGCCATGGGTGAGATCGTCATCTCCGAAGGGATGAGGTTGATGCACTCTTGTTGTCGCCATCGAGTGTTCATCACACTCTTTTCAAGCAGTCTGAGGACCTTGGCCGCTGCATCGCCTGCGGGCAGTCCCTCAGCATGCAGTTGTTGATCGAAGATAATTGGGCGGGAGTAAGGCGGGGCCTCGGAACGCAGGTGAAACGGCACCACAACGGCATCAACCAACTTACCGCGAATCTCAATTGCAACCCGATCGTCCTCGACTATGTCACTGTCCATGTATCCCAGACAGATGGAGCGCAACTGATGTTGGTCGGTCTGGGCGGAATCCAGCCCTTCTCCCTGAACCGCCCACATGGGGATCATTGTGCCGCTGGTAACATAGCCCACATGTTTGTCGCCCTTAAACACCTTTGCCCCTTCACGGGCCACGCCTCGACCCGTCACGGCAATCGGTTTGCTCACCCGGGGCAGATTTTGGATGATTGAATAATCGCGGGAAATGATTTTCTTAAATGCCTCCTGCTGCCTGACCAGCGCTTCACGGCCAAGGAAATTGCCTTTGAGCGGCGAAAAACTCACAGCGAATTTTGCCAAAGCACAGGCAAAGATAGGAATTTCCTTGCCTTCGGGGTCTTGGCCCAGCTCATGGCCATAAAGCGGCAGGAAGGCCTCCAGCCGGAGGGTATCCCTTGCGCCAAGGCCGATGGGCGTAGCTCCTTTTTCCACGATAAGGTCCCACAGCATCGAACCGTCCTTTGCATCTAAAAAGAGCTCAAAACAGACCGGTTCACCCGTATAGCCGGTGCGGGCCACCTGGACCGTGACACCGGAGATCGTCACAATGCTCACGGCGTTTCGCGTCGGCTCCGGGAGCAGACCGGTCTGGATAACTTCTTCCAATATCTCGCGCGACTTCGGCCCTTGCAGCGACAGCATGACAATCTCTCTGGTGCGGTCGGTCAGTTTTACATCATCGAAATTGTTCAAAAGCGCCTGGAAATGATTCCAGTCCTTTTCTCGGTTAGCGCCATTGGCCACCAGAAGATACTCGTCCTCCACAAAGCGATAGAGATACGCATCATCCACAGCCCCGCCGATGTTGTTGGGAATAAAGGTATACTGAGCACCTATCTCTCTGATATCGAGTGCTTCAGCATTGTTGCTCAAGACGTGTTGCAGAAATTTCGATGCCCCGGAACCCCGGAAAATAAATCGGCCCATGTGGGAAACGTCAAAAAGTCCTGCATGCTTACGGGTGGCCAAAGGTTACTTAACAAGGCCGGTGGAGTAAAACATGGGCATCTCCCCGCCAAAGAATTCCACCATTTTAGCGCCCAAATCCACGTGCCGGTCGTAGAAAACGGTTTTTAGAAGCTCACTCATCAATCATCTCCTTTCATTACAAAAAAAAAGAGCTCTGAAGTATAACGGTCTCGTAAAAAGTCAGATCAAAACTGCCGTACCAGGAGGTATCCTCACGAAGCCTTGTTTAATATCAGGGTTAAACCGTTTCGTCAACTAAAGGCATTTTATATTTTGAACGAAAGTAGCTCTCTTATATCAAATATCCAGTGAACCTTGGACCTGAACCTATGAACCTTGAGCCTCGATTTGGATAAATTGCAATCTGGTATTTACATTTATTCGTATTATGTGATATCCATCTAAATTCCTTAGTCGGTTAAAAACATACTACATAAAAGGAGTAGAATTCATGAAAGAAATCAGTGAAATATATTTACCGGATGACGTTCGCTATGCAGAAGATCATGAATGGGCCAGGCTTGAGGTAGATAAAGTTAGAATAGGCCTTGATGACTATGCCCAGGATCAGCTCGGAGACATTGTTTTTGTGGAGCTACCTCAGGTGGGCGATACCTTTAAACAGGGAGAAGAATTTGCAACGGTGGAATCCGTCAAGGCGGTTTGCGAATGCTACCTGCCGGTTAGCGGAAAAATTATTGCGGTAAACACCGCCCTTGAAGAATCGCCTGAACTGGTAAATAACAGTCCCTACGGCGATGGATGGTTTGTTGAGGTCAATCCCGGCGATCTATCTGAAATGGAAAATCTCATGACCCATGTGGCCTGCATGGAAAAACTGAAAGGAGCAGCGTAAATGATTTACTTGCCTCATACCGATGAAGATATTTTTTCAATGCTTCAGGTTTTGGGGGCTGACAACCTTGACGATCTTTTCTCAACAGTCCCTGAGGATTGCCGTTTCACGGGTGATTTAAATCTGCCGGAGGCCTTGAGCGAGTGGGAATTAAACGATCACATGTCCACGCTTTCCAACACTATGGCGGTTTCCCCGGAATACAAAGTGTTCGTGGGTGCAGGCAGTTATGAACACTTTATTCCTGCGTCGGTATCTTATCTGTTGGGTCGTTCCGAGTTTGTGACATCATATACCCCTTACCAGCCGGAAATGAGCCAGGGAACTCTCCAGGCGATTTATGAATATCAGACGCTGGCTGCGAGGCTTCTGGGCATGGAAGTCGCAACCGCTTCCCATTATGACGGTGCCACGGCCTTGGCCGAAGCACTCCTTATGGCGGTTCGTATAACCAAACGAAAGAAAGTCGCCATTTCAAGCCTGATTCATCCCTTATATCGTCGCGTGATTCAAACCTATTTTGGGCCCACCGGCTATGAGGTTGTAGAACTTCCTTATCTAAACACCGGTGTCACTGATACTACCGGACTCGATGAAATGGATGATCTTGCAGCCGTTGCCATCCAGTCACCCAATTTTTTTGGGTGTATTGAAAATCTCCAGGTCCTTGGGCAGAAGGCTCATGATAAAAAAACCCTTTTTGTCGCTTCCTTCACGGAAGCCTTGGCGTATGGGCTCTTAAAAAGCCCCGGAAGTCAAGGTGCCGACATCGTAGGCGGAGAAGGACAGAGCCTCGGTATTCCCCGTTCCTTCGGCGGACCCGCACTGGGAATACTTGCAAGCGGTAAAAAGCACATGCGCAGTTTGCCGGGTCGGCTGGTTGGTAAAACCAAAGACCTGGATGGAAAAACAGGCTTTGTGCTGACCCTTGCTACCAGAGAGCAGCACATTCGTCGGGAAAAAGCAACGTCCAATATTTGCACCAACAACAGCCTCTGTGCTCTGGCGGCTGCCATGTATATGGCATCTGTTGGGGGTACCGGCATACGAAAACTTGCACAACTCAATCATGACAAGGCCGAGTATCTCAAAAATAAACTGAAAAAGGCGGGAGTTGGCATCCCCTTTGACAGCCCTACCTTCAATGAATTTGTTGTTGAATTCCCTTCCGGCTTTGAAACCACTCACAAGCACCTATTAGAGAAAAAGATAATCGCGGGCCTTTGTCTGTCCCCCTACTATCCCGAACTTGCAAATCATTATCTTTTGTGCGTAACGGAAACCAGATCCAAGAACGACATGGATACCCTGGTCAGGGAGGTTAAATCATGAAAGAATCTTTAGGGGCCACCGGCTTGATACTCAATGAGCCGCTCCTTTGGGAAAAAGGGAAAAAGGGAAGATGCGGATTTTCTTTTCCCCGTCGCGATGTTGAACCCTGCCCTCTGGATGAAGAGCTCACCGGTGAAGGTCCTGACTTTCCGGACTTGAGCGAGGTTGACGTTGTGCGTCATTATACCAGACTTGCCCAGTGGAATTTCGGGGTGGATACCGGCATGTACCCACTGGGTTCATGCACCATGAAGTACAGTCCCAAGACCAATGAAAAACAGGCAAGCCTTCCGGGATTTACAGGGGCCCATCCCCTTCTTCCTTCCAGTCTGTCCCAGGGGGCACTCAAGATGATGTTTGAATTTGAACAATATCTTAACGAAATCACCGGTATGTACGCCACAACGCTTCAACCGGCGGCAGGAGCCCATGGAGAATTCACCGGAATGCTCATTATTTACGCCTTTCACAAGAAACAGGGCGCTCAGCGTTCAAAGATCATTGTCCCGGATACTGCGCACGGCACAAATCCCGCCAGCGTATCCCTGTGCGGCTTTCGTCCTGTGCCCGTAACATCCAATGAACAGGGTATTCTTTCTGTGGAGGCCATCGCCGAAATCATGGACCAAGACACTGCCGGCATCATGGTAACCAATCCCAACACGCTGGGTCTTTTTGAAGAAAACATCCAAAAGATCGCCCAAATCGTCCATGCCAAAGGCGGGCTGGTCTATTGTGACGGTGCAAATATGAATGCGGTCATGGGCATGGTAAAGATGGGCAACATCGGGATAGACGTGATGCAACTGAATCTCCACAAGACTTTTTCAACACCCCATGGGGGCGGAGGGCCCGGTTCCGGTCCCGTTAGTGTCGCAAAGCATCTTGAACCCTTTCTTCCTGTCCCTCGCGTGGTCGAAGAAAACAACACCTATATCCTGGCCGAAGATTATCCGGATTCCATAGGCAAAATTTCGGCCTTCCATGGCGCTTTCGGTGTTATCATAAAAGCCTACAGTTATATTCGCAGCATGGGGCCGGAAAATCTGAAAAAGGCCAGCCAGCTTGCTGTATTGAATGCCAATTATATTAAGGAAAGGTTAAAAGGGACCTTGCATCTTCCCTACGACAGACCGTGCATGCATGAATGTGTTTTTTCCGATAAACATCAAGCGACTCAAAATATTGCAACTCTGGATATGGCCAAGCGACTGATGGATTACGGATTTCATCCGCCAACGGTACATTTCCCGCTGGTCGTACCCGGTGCCATCATGGTTGAACCCACCGAAACAGAGTCCAAAGAGGATATCGATCAATTTATTGAAACGTTCAAGGCCATTGCGAGTGAGGCCAGGGAAAACCCGGACCTGTTGCACCATGCGCCAAAAAGCTGCAAGGTAAAAAGACTGGATGAGGTAACCGCAGCGCGAAAGCCCTGCCTGACAGGATGAGAATCGAGTATCCGGAATCCCCTTAGGTGTAGTTCCTTAGTTGTAATTTTTGTGCTTTTTGTGGCAAAAAAATGCTTAGCCAATTAAGTTTGAAGTGATCTAAAGTGATCTAAAGTGCCTAAAGTTAAGGAATACTGCCAATTTTTATAGAAGCCGGGGCATAGCGACTCCTTAACCCTGGCCCAGACCGATCACCAATACTCTGTACTCAAAAAGTCATGTTTGTAATGGTGCATAAGTCAAATCAATATATGAACGATTAGCACTCTCCGAGGCGTAGGCTCTACGAGCCGGAGGCCAGGGCGGGCTTTAGATCACTTCAAACTTTAGATCACTTTTAACTTTTCCGGCTTGTCCGGGTTAGGTGCTTGTTTGTAAATTTTATGGTTTAATTATTTCAGTGTGTTATGAAACTTTGAATATGAAATATATACATATTATATTAGCACTGTCGCTCTTATTATTCTGCTGCCCCGGAAACGGTTTCACAGCAGCAAATGAGGTCTATATTATCCGGATGTCGGGTCCCATCAGTCCGCCGGTAGCTGATTTTTTGAAAAAAGGGATTACCAAAGCTTCGGAGGAAAGCGTTTCGTGTATTATCATCGAGCTTGACACGCCGGGGGGTCTTGCCGACTCCATGCGTGAAATTGTAATGGCAATTTTTGCAAGCAAGGTCCCGGTTGTGATTTATGTGTCCCCGAGCGGGGCCAGGGCCGCTTCCGCAGGCGTAATGATCACTATGGCGGCAGACATTGCAGCCATGGCGCCGGGAACAAACATCGGAGCGGCGCATCCGGTGGGGGCCGGCGGCAAGGAAATCAGCGGCGCTATGTCCGAAAAGGTGATAAATGACATGGCGGCCTATGCAAGGAGCATCGCCAAAAAAAAGGGAAGAAATGCCGATTGGGCTGAAAAGGCCGTCCGAAAAAGTGTTTCCGTGACGGAAACCGAGGCCCTAAAAGCAAATGTCATAGATATTGTGGCAAAAGACATAGATGATCTGATCCATCAGATCAACGGCCGCAAAATCCAAGACAAAGGAGTTTTAAAACTCGAAAATGTAAAAAAGACTTTCCTGAAAGAGGATTTAAGGACTAAAATTTTAAAGACTATCAGCAATCCTAATATTGCGTATATTCTTATGATGATCGGTCTTGCCGGTCTTTATTTTGAATTGTCACACCCCGGCGCTGTTTTTCCCGGGGTTGTCGGCGGGATTTCCATTATCCTGGCGTTCTTTGCATTTCAGACCATACCGGTTAACTATGCAGGATTTCT
>JAUVTO010000220.1 GCA_030601485.1 Desulfobacterales bacterium
AAAAGTCCGATTTAGACGGTTTCGTAAAAAGTTCAAATTCAAGGCGTGCAAATTTTGTAATCATGAGGCGTACTTTTCGTACGTTGAATGATTACGAAATGCAGCACAACGCAGAAGTTGGGCTTTTTACGAGACCGTCAAATTTATAAAAGGAGCAATGTAATGGACCTGAGCAAGGACAAAAAATTTGTGGAAAAACATGGGCCGGATGCAAAGCCGAACAGTTTAATTAAAAACGAAATTTTAAAAAGGACTCATAACAATGAAGTCCCTTGCGCGGTTGCTTTTGAAATAGCAAAAGAGCTGCAGGAATCCGCAGATGCAGTGGGTATGACCGTTGACCTGATTAATTATCGGCTGGTAAAATGCCAGCTGGGACTGTTTGGGTATCAGCCAAAAAAAAAGATTGTGACGCCTCAACCTACGGTAACCAAGGATTTAAAAGACGCCATTTCCGAAGCGCTGGTACAGGGGAGACTATCTTGCAAAAGCGCATGGGATATCGCAACCCGGTTTGAAGTTCATAAAATGAAAGTCAGCGGGGCCTGCGAGGCCATGGGTGTCAAGATAAAACACTGCCAGCTGGGAGCTTTTTAACTGGATTTTCAAATAGTTAAAAATCCCGATGAAAAATGAAAAAGATGCGTCTTGACATTCAAAAGCATGCAACTTAAATAAATATTCATGTTTTGGCAGTTTGGCGGATGGAATTCCCATGGACCGAGCTGCTGAAAACGCACCGAAGATTAATTTTTATGAGGATTGTATATATGAAGAAGAAAGCTCTTTTTGTATTTGCTCTCGCATGTTGTACTCTTTTTTTTCAAACCGGCTCTTTCGGAACCGAAAATAACACCCTCAACTTGCCGTCCGTCTTTGTTCCGGAAAGTCGTTTTAAGTTTGGTCCGGTTTTAGAGGGCACTGAAATAATACACGATTTTATCGTGCAAAACAAGGGAACCTCCCCGTTGAAGATTGAAAAAGTCAGAACCGGGTGAGGGTGTGCCACTGTCTCTTATACGAGGCAAATTCCTCCCGGCGGTGAGGGAAAAATTACCATTAAAGTCAATACCAATGGATATGGCGGAAGAACGTTAACAAAAAGGATAACAGTCAAAACAGATTCCCCGGTAACACCCTTGTTACACCTGACAGTTATTGGCAATATCAATAATTTTGTTCGCATCATACCCAATAGAGTCACTTTGAGGGGTTTTTCCGGAGATTTGATAGTGAGAACGGTAAAAATAATTCCTGAAGAAAAGTATCCTTTCAAAATGGTTGGAGATCGGACCGTCCACAAAAAATACATTCGCTATGAACTGGAGGACGCCAAGCGATCAGACAAGACAGAGTATGTTCTGACAGTGGCCAATCTGAAAAAAGAAAAAGGCCGCTACTTCGAAACAATAAGATTAAAAACAGACAGCAAAATACGACCGGAGATCAGAATCCGTGTGTACGGCAATATTCTTGACCGGTCGCCCGGCGGTAAAAAATAGCCATGAAACATATTAAAATTGTTGCTTTTGACTGCGACGGCGTCATGTTTGATACAACAGAATCAAATACTGCTTACTATAACCAAATTTTGGACCATTTCGGCCGGCCTGCCCTTACGGCAGAGCAGTTTGCATACTGTCACAGCCATACCGCAGACCATGCAATCGCGAATCTGTTTCCCGATGAAGAGGGCTTCAGAGCGGCACAAGCCTATCGCAAACGCATGAGCTATATTCCGTTTTTAAAACATATGGAAATGGAACCATATCTAAAGCCGTTAATCGAAAAGCTACGGCCCGGATACAAAACCGCCGTTGCCACAAACCGATCAGACACAATGGACCGGGTTATCAGCGAACACGGTCTGGAAGGGTATTTTGATCTTGTTGTTTGTGCGGGTGACGTGGATCATCCCAAACCACATCCTGATCAACTGATCAAGATCATAGAGCATTTCGGGATAGAGCCATGTGATTCCCTTTATGTGGGAGATTCGGATCTGGATGAAATTGCGGCAAAGGCGGCGGGGGTGCCCTTTGTGGCTTATAAAAACCGGTCACTTTCCGCCGACTTTCATATCCAAAGCCTGAAGCAAATCGAAGAGATTCTTGGGGTATAAATGAAGAGAGTCACAGTCAGTCTGATTCTTTGTATGGACTTACTCTGCCCGGTGAAGGGGTTAACCGGTTTATTCGGCCTGTTATTGATTTCATAGGCCATTGTGCGCCCCGCAGTCCGGGCACTGCCAGGTTATACCATTGCATGACATCCCCCAGAAATTTTCTAACATGCATTCCTGACAAATGGCAAAGCCGCATCGACATCTCCAGCAAAAAAGGGACTTATTTTTACAACAATAACAGTTGCTCTGCTTGGCTTTGCGGCGCTTTTCTCTATAAGCCGTTCTCGTTACAGAGCCTCTCATGGTCAACCTTTATACACCTGTCCATGACAACATCAATCCCCGCTGCCGTCAATAGGTCTGCCGCTTCCCGATTTTCTATATTAAGCTGCATCCAGAAAACCTTTGGTTTAAGTCGGATGGCCTCGTGTGCATGGGGAACGATCTGTGCAGGATTTCTGAATACGTCGACAATATCCACGGGTTCTTTAATATCATCAAGAGATGCATAAACTTTTTCCCCAAGGATCTCCTTTTGAGCGGGCCGGACCGGAATGATTCTGTACCCCTGTTCTTTTAGATATCCGGCGACCCAATTAGAGTCTCTTTCAGGTTTGGGGCTCAAACCTAAAATGGCGATGGTCTTCGCGTTTTTAAGTATATCCCTGATTTTGTCATCTTCGGTAATTATCCGGCCTGTTTTCATGCCATTCCTTAAGTGAAGTATTCTTGCTGTTTTAGTTAATTGATGATAGAAGCAAAATGCCCGTAACAAAAATTAAAATCTAATGCAGTCAATTATTCATGTCAACCAATACCTGA
>JAUVTO010000053.1 GCA_030601485.1 Desulfobacterales bacterium
TCACAGTCTGACGGCAAAGTAAACAGCTCCAAATTCAAGGCGTGCAAATTTTGCAATCATGAGGCGTACTTTTCGTACGTTGAATGATTACGAAATGCAGCACAACGCAGAAGTTGGATTTTTTACGAAGCCGTCAAAGAACATCCAGGTACCAAATCCAAAGACCGGGTCTTTTTTTCAGGGTCACCTCTTTTGGAATCGGTTCCACAAGATGAACGAACAGGCGGTATCCTGCTTTTTCAAGCTGGTTTTTCTTGGCACTTATATCGAGTTTCCAGTTGGGGTATACCCAGTAGTCGGATTCAATTTTTTTGACCCAGCACTCTTCGTCTTTGGGGCTTATCAAAGGCTTTTGGGTATCCAGTTTTTCCGAAACTATGCGCGAAACACATAAGGGCCAGTTGCCCGAAATTACTATTCCCAGCGGCAAAGGGCTGTGTTTGGGCAGCATAAAATAATCTTTGCGGCCAAGTTCCGGGCTGACAATGGCTCCTTTAAAGCCGAGTGATGCCAGTGTTTTTACGGCCAACGGATTGGCGATATTGCAAAACGGCCCTGCCCAGAGGTTCAATTTTTTGGGCATGCTGAAAAAGGCCATTTGCCAGGGAGCGTTGAGCACGAAATTCCGTGACCCCTTTTTCAGGACACGGTTGACGAGTTCCTTGAAGTTTATCTCATCTTCAGGCCAGATAACCGGCGGAAGCCACCACCAGAGCCGGTGACCGGGGACTTTTGGCATTTTATTTTCAGTCTGAGACCCTAACCACAATCCGGTCAGCCCCCTAAATTTTGTATTTTCAGGGTTGCGAAATACATGAAGATCAGAAACCGTTGCTTTGTTCCTTGATTTTTTTGGCAGCCTGACATTAAAGGCTGCAGAGGTTATTTTCAATACCGGTTTCTTGTTCAGCTCCTTTTCAAGTTTGGACAGCATGTCCTCAAGAGATTTTTCCCGCCGGTCTGTAAGGAAAACCGGGGTTCCTTTTGCAGGACTTGTTTTCGAGGAAGTTTTAAGAAAAAATCGCCCCCTTTTGGGTACGTATTTACCCACCCTTTGGGTGCCGTGCCATGACTCGTCCTCATATCCCAGGCGGAGGAGGTCACCGGGCAGCAAATCTTCTCTCGGGATTAAAAAAGGCTTGTGTTGGGTTCCTTTGACTTTTCCCACAAGAAGACCGGAGCCGGTTTGAATGTCAATGCCTACCGGATTCTGAGGCCTTTGGGGGAGAAAATTATAATGGGTGCCGGTTCTGCCCAGAGCATAAGATAATAGGGTAAGCGCCTGTTTTTTCATTTTGGGATCGCTTCCGTGATCCCTTAAGATCCGGTAAGCTTTAACCGTATAAAAAACGTAATGTGGACCTTTTTTCCGGCCTTCAATCTTCCATGCCCGCACCCGGGGAATGGTCTTAAGGACTTTGACAAGCACATCCAGGCTGAGATCCCGACATGAAAAAAACCTTTTGCTTTGGTCTTTTTGAGTATAAACCCTTCGGCAGGGCTGGACGCATCTTCCCCTGAGCCCGCTTTTACCGCCCAGATAACTACTCCAGTAACACCTTCCGGATACTCCATAGCAAAGGGCCCCGTGTATAAATAGTTCCAGATCCAGGTCGTTGGGGCAATCCAAAGCCATGGCCTTGATTTCGTCTATGGTAAGTTCTCTGGGAAGAACGATCCGATGGACCCGAAATTTGCTTTTAACAAGGTTAAGGGCTGATGCAAAGCTTACATTGGACAGGGTCGATAAATGGAGTTTGCCCGAAAAACCGGTTTGCCGGGCCAACTGCAAAAGGGAGAGGTCCTGAATAATGAGAGCGTCGGGTTTCACCCATCGGTCCAGCAGCTTAAGAAACGTTCCAGTCCTGTCCAGATCCTCGGTCTTTAACAGAGAGTTTATCGCCACATGGACTTTGGTTCCCTTGTCATGGGCCAACCGGGTCAGCGCCGAAAGTTCCTCAAGTGAAAAATTTTTGGCCTCCATGCGCGCTGAAAATTGTTTCAGCCCGCAATATATTTCATCGGCTCCGGCCGCCAGGGCGGCCAGAAATGAAGCCTTGTTTCCGGCCGGCGCCAGAATGGCAGGAGGATTAAATTCTGATGGTTCATCTCCCATGTGGATTATCATAAAAGATAAACACTATAAAATCAATCCACCCGGGATGTATTTTAAACCTTGTATGGTTAAAATATGTCAAAAACCAGATAAATTCTTAATAGAAATTCGGGCTATCCCTGGTTCAAATACTTAGCACAAGGGGTCCATAATTTCAAAATCTTTGTTATTATGAAGTAAGTATAACTCATGCTCAATTGTTGTTTGAGCCAAAACAATATATCCTCTTGCCTGAACAGCACTATGTGTTATATTACACCCTAATCGAGTCAAAACTCGATTAGGGTGTAATCGTTAATAGTTATTGGTTTTCTGATATCTAAAATTGGAATTATATCTCACCGTTGATAGAGATATAAAGAATCCTGGCCCAAAGGACCAGGCTTTGGTTTACCCCAGAGGGATTTTGTTTTATTGAAAGTTCATTGACTTATTGAAAATCCAAATAACAAATCCCAAAAAACAAATAAATAACAACACGCGGCGCAAGCGCCTGCGCTGCGCGTGACCGAAATTCAAAATCCCAAACAAAAAAACAATCGCTTTGCCTCCGGCCCATAGGGCCTACGGCCCGGAAGGAACCGGTTTGTAATTTGTAATTTGAGATTTATTTGCAATTTGGTGCTTGGGATTTGTGATTTTAGATACAAAACTTCAAGGCTGAGCCGAAGAACTCTGACCTGGCCCAAAGGACCAGGTTTTTCAGGGCAAAATAAAATGGTGGTTCATACTTTTTATAATAACAAATAACCCATAATCCCCGGTGGTACGTTTTTGTTCAAACGGGGTTAAAAAAGGAAGGATATATATGAAACTTGCAGTAAGCGGCAAAGGAGGGGTTGGAAAAACAACATTTTCAGCCCTTTTGATACGGACATTAAATGCTCAGGGGAAGCGTGTATTGGCAATCGATGCTGATCCGGATGCAAATCTTGCAGCAGCACTGGGTATTCCCGATGCCGACAAGATTGTACCCATTGCCGAGATGAAAGAGCTTATTTTTGAGAGAACCGAGGCACAACCGGGAACTATCGGCGGTTTTTTTAAACTCAACCCAAAGGTGGATGATCTTCCTGATGCGCTGTCGGCGAAATTAGACAACATAAAGCTTATGCGACTCGGAGGTGTTAAAAAAGGCGGCTCCGGATGTATATGCCCTGAATCGACCCTTTTAAGGGCGCTGGTGGTTCATGTTGTCCTGTCGAGGGACGAAGTGGTGGTAATGGATATGGAAGCCGGAATCGAACATCTGGGCAGAGCCACGGCAACTGCAGTGGATAAACTTATTGTGGTTGTGGAACCGGGACGTCGAAGTATAGATACCGCAGGCCACATAAAAAAGCTGGCATCCGAGATCGGCTTAAAAAATATTGTTGTTGTCGGCAACAAAATACGCAGTAAAAAAGATGAAGAATTTTTAAAAAAACATCTGGGTGATTTTAAGCTCCTCGGTTTTATACCGTATGATGAGGCCTTGATAGAGGCTGATCTGGATGGTGTTTCACCGTATGATGTGGATTCGATAGCGAAAACAAGTGTTAACGCGATAATCGCCGGACTTTAATGAATCGAAGAAGACAATACGCCTTTAGACCAAAAGGTAGAAAAGGTAATTTTGACCGCAGACCTCGGATTCCTAAAATCAGGCCCGGGGCAGATGCCGAACTGAAAAAGGTTTTCTCTTCCATCGGAGTGCCGGATAAAAAACCGTTTAAACCCGATCCTTTTCAGCTGGAAGCTCTGTCGGCAATAGAACGTACAGACTGCCTTGTTACCGTCCCTACAGGTGCCGGGAAAACCTGGATAGCACAGCAGGCAATGGCCCGGATTCATAGAAAGGGGGGGAGATCCTGGTATGCTTCTCCTTTGAAGGCTTTGAGCAATACAAAATACGGTGAATTTTCAGAAATCTTCGGGGCGGAAAATGTTGGAATTTTAACCGGTGACAGAAAAGAGAATCCCGATGCACCTGTTATCGTCGGGACCACCGAAATTCTGCGCAATCAGCTTTACGATGCAATGTATCAGGGGGTATCGCTTTTAACCGATTTGGTTATCCTTGACGAAGCACATTTTTTAGGAGATGAAGACAGGGGCGTGGTATGGGAAGAGATAATGATATATCTTCCGGCAAGAATACCTTTACTTTTGCTTTCGGCCACCATAGGGAATGCAAATATTATTGCAAAATGGCTTTCGTCAATTCGTTTAAAAGAATGTATAGTTGTTGAAGAAACAAAAAGGCCGGTGCCGCTTTATCCTATCTTTTTTCATCCTTCGGGAACTCTTATTCCTCTTACAAGCCGGAAAAGTCCTGGAAAAAGCAGGCCTCATAAAAAAGTTTCTGATTATGTTAACAGCAAGAATCCTCCTCTTCTTGCCCCTCCACATAAGCTGCCCCCTTTTGGGGAAATTGTGCGTGTATTAAACAAATATCGACTCCTGCCGGCTATATTTTTTCTCAAATCCCGGGCAGATTGTGACAATGCACTTGATCTGTGTGCGGACATCCCGACATTGGATGAAAATCGAAAGGCAAGACGCAGCCAAAGAATCCAAGAACTTGTGGCCCAAAGCCCTCATATTGCCAGACACCGCCAATTGTGGCACCTTGAACACTTGGGCGTGGGCGCCCATCACAGCGGGCAGTTGCCGGTATGGAAGCTGGTACTGGAGACATTGATGACAGAAGGGCTTCTTGATACTGTTTTCGCAACATCCACAGTTGCGGCAGGTGTAAATTTTCCTGCCAGAACAATCGTTCTTCTTAATTCAGACAGGTTCAACGGCAAAGATTTCCTGCCGCTCAGCCCTACTGAATTTCACCAGATGACCGGGCGGGCAGGACGAAGGGGAATGGACAATATAGGATTTGGAGTAACAGTTCCAGGAAAATTTATGGACATAAGGCTAACAGCAAAGTTACTGTCGTCGCCTCCTTCCGATGTGGACAGCCAAATAAAAATAAACTTTTCCATGGCCCTTAACCTGCTTCTGTCCCATACTCCCGACCAGGTAGAAGATCTTCTTGAAAAGTCTTTTGCAACCTACATGATCATTAA
The DNA here is from genome assembly GCA_030601485.1 of Desulfobacterales bacterium. Taxonomy (GTDB): domain Bacteria; phylum Desulfobacterota; class Desulfobacteria; order Desulfobacterales; family UBA11574; genus S5133MH16. The sequence goes on from JAUVTO010000053.1 coordinate 5,179, forward strand.
GGCGAGAAAAAAGAGGAGGGCTTGTAAATTTCTTAAAGATGAACACAAGCGACTGTGGCAAGATTTTTTGCATCATCTTAATTTTCTGAAAGATACCGGTTATGTGACGGAAGAAGGGGCGCTGACGGCCGACGGGATATGGGCATCCCAGTTGAGGGTGGATCAGCCGCTCATGATAGCCCAAGGTTTCAGGCTCGGGATTTTTCCCGAATCTGATCCAGCACTCCTTGCCGCCATGATAACATTATTTGTAAATGAGCGGGAATCGGATGACAATATTGAAAAGATGTTCAAGCCAAAAACGCTGTTGACAACCTTTCACAAGGTAAAAACAAGCCTGGAACCGTTTGCAAAGCGAATGACAGATCGAGGTTTTGATGTAAAACCCCTGTTTTTACGACCAGCTGCCACACTTTATGCCTGGGCTGTCGGCCAGTCTTGGGAAAAGGTCCTTTCAGTAGCCAAAATAGAGGAAGGAGACCTTGCCATGCTGATTCTTCGGACCGCCGATAACTTAAGACATGTCAGAAACCTTACGCGAGTTTTTCCTGAAGCGGCTAAAACATCTGCAAGGTCCATTAAGCTGATTATGAGGTATCCTGTGGTGATGGATTATGACATTTGATGCTTGTTATTTCTCTCCGAGCCGTAGGGCGGCTTGTCCGGTAAATTGATACGAGGAGTGAAACGCATAAAGATGATTACGTATACACAAAATCTTACCGGCGACCGAACGATCCGCCAGTTTATGGGCAAAGCCAGTAATATTTATATGATCGAGGATAATCGTCAAAAAGCCACATTTCTTGTTGACTGCGGTATGCCTTCTGACAAAAGATCACTGATTAAGGCGTTGTGCCGCATGCCTCCCTTGAAACGGGTTGTCTGTACCCATTTTCATGTGGATCATGTTTCAGGATGGACTTATCTAAAAGCAATGTTTAAAGAATGTGAAATCCGGTTCCACGAAAAGGCAAGACCGTTTGTGATGGGAAATAAGCGGATTCCGTTTCCGTCTTATGCTAATTATAAGAACATAATCATACCGTGCATGAAAGCGTCCGGCTATTTCCCGGGGCCCGGCGATTTATTTATGGGTGGATTTTACGGAACACCGTTTAAAAAAGGTTTTCCTTCAAACCGTGTAACATTTTTTAAAAACGAGGAGCCGGTATTGCCGGGTTTTAAAACCATACCGACTCCGGGGCACCGGCCCGATTCGGTATCCTTTTTTGATCGGGAAAGCGGAATCCTTATTTCCGGAGATTTTCTGGTGGTCATAAACGGAAAGCTGATCAGCAACACTTTTGTGGCAAGCAAAAAGGATCAAAAAGACTCGATCAATAAAATCAAGCGAATAAATGGTCTAAGGTTTATTTATCCGGGGCATGGGGGGTGTGTGCCATTTTCCAGAGACCTTTGAAAAACGCCCTCTTTTGCCTGCCCAGTTAAATCCGTATTTAATATTTAACCGGGGACCAATTCCGACGCCTGCCCCGTGGAATGCTTGCCCAATGAAATGCAGCGCCTATTTCATCGGGGCGTAGCCTATTCCTCTGGGGTCAGTCCCGAATTATCATCACAGCATGCTATTAATAAGGCAATAACTTTTCTGATTGATAAAATATAAATTGTATGATATTAATAATTAAATAAGACAAAAATCAAATTGTTTTTCGCATTCATTCTAAATCTTATTAAATGAGGTCAATCATGCCTATTGTTACAACATCTAGCCGTGGACAGATCGTAATACCAAAAGAAATCCGGAAACAATTACAGATCGTCCCCGGAAAGAAGCTTTCGATCAAGCTTGAAAATGATCATGTCCGTCTAACTCCGTTGCCTGATGATCCGGTAGATTATTTTTGCGGTATTTTTGAAGAAAAAGATTCTATAACCAAAGCGCTGATCGATCACCGGCGAAAGGACAAAATTCGTGAATCGAAAAAGATTACTGGATAGCTTTGCTCTGCTGGCTTATCTGAATAAAGAAGCAAATTTTGAAAGGGTCAAGCAAATTCTTGCGGTTGCCCAAAAGTCAGGCGACTTTGTTTTGATGAATGAAATCAATATCGGAGAAATGTATTATATCCTTTTTAGAAAAAGGGGGGCGCAGCAGGCGGAATATTTTTTGGATACGATCCTTCCCGGGCTCCCCATCACCCTTGTTTCCAATAATTTCGAATCTGTCATCGAGGCAGCCCGGATAAAAGCAGAATATCCGCTTTCTTACAGCGATTGCTTTGCTGTGGCCAATGCTCGCCGTGAAAACGCAATGATTATGACAGGTGACCCTGAATTTAAAAATGTCGAGCATATTGTTGAGATCGAATGGCTTAATACCTGAATCCTGGTTGATTCATCACTTCAGGAGAATCCGGGTTAGGTAAAAGTGTTTTTATAAATATTTTCCTGTTCATCGAGAATTTTTCTCAAAATTTCGATAGTTGTCATGGGGTTCATGATGACCGCCCGTAACACCACCTTATCTTGTCCCGGATGATTCTCCATTTTTAAAGTTGTTCTGGAAACAAAACTGTTGCCGGCCTCCCTTTGAAGTCTTTGAACCGTCCGGTTCATTTTATTTAATTTTTCGTTAATACTGACAGCTTGCTCGACATCAGGGCCCAAGATTTGTTTTTGCAAGTCGGCAGGAAATAATCTGTAGGTTAAAATGTTGAGCTCAGGTGGAGTAACAAGCTGAAAATCAGGTCTTTTTTCGATTTCACCGGCAAACTCTAGGGCGGTTTCTATGCCATGGTCAATAAGAAGGGCGTAACCCCGGCTCCCCATTATTTTAAGGGCGCTGTCGAGTATCAGGGAGTTTGCTTCCCTGGATCCTGAAGGGGATTTTATGCCCAGATCAACGGAACCGGGCCGGTTTACATAATGTGCGTGATATATGACTTGATCCATGATCTCAGGATCTTTAAAATAGACCATGCCGCAGCTCATAGGCATATAAAATTGCTTATGCCCGTCTATTGTCACGGAATCGGCAAGTTCTATTCCTGATAAAAGATGGCTGTACTTTTCCGACATCAGAGTCGGACCTCCCCAGGCGGCATCAACATGGAAATGAATTGAGTTTTCCGCACAAATCTCACCCAGTTTCAAAAGCGGGTCCACGGTACCGGTTTCCGTGGCCCCGGCGATACCCACAACAGCAAGGATTGCCGTCTTCTCATTGCTGTTTTTTATCTCTTTAATGGTTCTATTCAGACTGCCGATATGTATCCGGCTTTTTTCATCCACATCCACGGCCACAATGTTGTGGTTGCCGATTCCTAAGATCCCGCCGGCCTTGTTAAGAGAATAGTGGCTGCGTTTGGAAACAAGGACCACACTCCTTTGGATTCCGTAGGCCTTGTATGCAGCCTGAAGGCCCTCTTTTTCCACACCGTCAAAGCCGTTTTTGGGTGCAAAGAAAACGTTTCTGGCAACCCAGAGCGCCGTTAAGTTGGATAATGTGCCATTTTCTGTAAAGCAGCCGAGGGTCGTAGTCGGGCTCTGGATGTGTTCATTGTAAAACGCGTCGCTTTTTCGGTAAATCAATCGGTGAATTTTGGCCAAAACCTGTTTTTCCACAACCGAAACCACTTTCGAGGTTTCGATTTTAACCACATTTTGATTCAGGGCGGCGACAATGGTTTTAAGATGGACCATGAAAAAGGGGATGGCAGAGGTCATGTGGCCCACAAAATACGGGGAGGCTACATTAACGGCATGGGGAGCGATATCTTCAATCAGGTCGGTGAGGACGTCAGTCAGTTTTTTTTCGGGATTCTCACTGATCTGGATGTCTGTAAACTTTTTGGATAGATCCAGAAGGCTGACCTCTTCGGTGAATCCCACGTGTTTTTTAAGAAAATCTTGAAGCCCGAAAAGTATCTGCTCCATGTACTTGATCAATGTGGACCTGGCAGCGTCGTCTTCCGGCTTTATGAATGTTCGTGTCAGGGTCGTCCAGTCGGCCACAAGCGTTTTTTGATGGGAAGCACTTTTTTTCTTCATCATATTTCTGTAACATGACATTTTATTTATGCCAAGCAAATCTTTTAAACTCTTTCAAACCGGATATTTTATTACAAGGGGTACTAACCCGGACAAGCCGGAACCAAAAGGGATTGAAAATTTAATATTGACAATTGACTATTTAAGGAAGTCGCCCTTTGCAATTGAATATTCAATGTCACAGTTCCTTAAATATTCAATATTCAATCGAAAATATTCAATTATTCACAATAAAGAAATTATACTGATTAAATATTTTTGCCACAAAAAGCAAAAAATTTACAACTAATGAGCTAAGTTCTTTAGAGGTTACGGTTTGACGGTCTAACCGGCTGGCATGTCAGTATATTTCTCACAAAAAACACAAAATATTAAACACCAACCCCTTAATGAAGTTGACCTTTTGCGAATCCATCAAAAATTAATTATGAGATTATTCTCAAAAATCGACTCATTTTCTTGACAACAGCTTACTTATTTGGCATGTACTCTTTTTAAATTTAGTCACTTAAATCCTATAAAATTTATCCGGATCTCATGGATTGAAAAAAATGATTTCACGAATGTAAACATTAAACTTTTTTAAATCACAATAGACAAAAACAGAAGGGAGGACGCATGATTGTAGCTAAGAGAAAGCCCTTTGAAGAGATCAAGGCCATGTTAAAAGACTACAAAAAGGTTCTTACTGTGGGCTGTGGTACGTGTGTCGCTGTCTGCCTTGTCGGTGGCGAAAAAGAGGTGGGGATCCTCAATGCCGAGCTGAGCATGACACGAAAAATTGATGGTAATCCTATTGAGCTTGGGGCTACC
>JAUVTO010000106.1 GCA_030601485.1 Desulfobacterales bacterium
GATGAACCGATCAATTCAGACTTGACATGATTCTTTTATAATCTTACAGAAAATATAACATCCCTCTAATCTCTTACCAACAATTTAATGCAGGAGGTAAAATATGCGTATCCTACTGATTGGACAGGCGGCATTTGGGGCAAAAGTATTGGAAAGCTTGCTGGAAAGAAACGAAAACATAATAGGGGTTTATGTGCCACCGGACAGACCGGGGGGACGGACTGATCCGCTCAAAGATGCGGCGGTATCCAAAGGAATTGAGGTCTTTCAACCGGCAGCGTATAAAGATGATCAGGTATTTGACCAGTACACGGAACTCAAACCGGATCTCACGGTAATGGCGTTTGTAACCGATATTATCCCCGCGCGCTTTTTTGAGGTCCCCACTCACGGGACCATCAACTATCATCCTTCAATTTTGCCGCGCCATCGCGGTGCCAGTGCCATTAACTGGGCGGTAATCATGGGGGATACCCGAACCGGGCTGAGCATTTTCTGGCCGGACGGGGGGATCGACACCGGACTTATTCTACTTCAGAAAGAGATTGAGATCGGTCCGGATGACACCACCGGCGCCCTCTATTTTAACCACCTCTATCCCATGGGGGTTGATGCCATTCTCGAATCGATTGACCTCGTTAAAGCAGGCAAGGCTCCCAAAATACCCCAGGATGAAGCCGGCGCCACCTATGAACCTCCCTGTGATGACCGAGTTGCAGGCATTGATTGGGACAAGCCGGCCAGAGAACTATACAATCTGGTGCGCGGTTGCGATCCTCAACCCGGCGCCTTTGCTTTGTTGAACGGTGAAAAGGTTCGTTTTTATGGAGCAAGGCTCATAGAAGAGACTACCGATAAAGATCCTGGAACCATTCTTGCCGTTGACGATCAAGGAATTCATGTGGCAGTGTCAGGAGCAAGACTTGTGGCGGGTAAGGTCAGGCCGGCTAAAGGCAAAAAAGTATCAGCGGCCGAATTTGTGGCTGAACAGGGGCTTAAGGCCGGAGATATGTTCGATAAATGATATTCGTAATAAAGAATCTGGCCCATAAGACCAGGCTTTGGTTTGCCCCTAGAAGGGACTGATCTCCTATAAGCCGGACAAGTTAGAAGTGCCTAAAGTGAGCTAAAGTGCCTAAAGTTATGGTATTGCTTCGCTCCGCTGATTTTATATAATTGACAGAATTCCTTGACTTTAGCTCACTTTAAACTTTAGTTCACTTCAAACTCTTGCAGAGTGTCTTCAGGCAGAGCCGGATAACTCTGACCTGGCCCACAGGACCAGGTTTTCAAGATCAAAATAAACAAAACAATTTATGAGTACACCCGAGAAAGAAGTTCTCGTTTTTAGCAATAAATTCCACCATCATAGTTATGGCCCCGGTCATCCCCTGAAAGTGGAACGGCTCCGGTTAACCATGGACTTGATCGGCGAATATGGGATTTTTGATACGTCTTCGTCGCCCTGGGTGGAAGCAAGAGAAGCCGGCGAACAAGATGTTACGCTCATTCACTCTCCTGAATATCTGGAGATTCTTAAAACAGCCAATTCGGGCAGAGTTCCCTCACAAGCATGGAAGTACGGTCTGGGCAGCGGTGACAACCCCCTGTTTCCCGGTTTATATGACTGGTCTTTACTGGTCACCGGTGCAACCCTGGAATGTATCCGCCAGATAATAGATGAGGACCGTCAAATAGCCTTTAATATTGCGGGCGGTTTGCACCATGCAACGCAAAGTCGGGCCTCCGGATTCTGCTATCTTAATGATCCGGCCATAGGGATTGCCAAAATGGTTCAGGACGGTTTGCGTGTCGTCTACCTGGATGTAGATGTACACCATGGTGACGGGGTTGAGGCGGCGTTTTATAACACGGATCGAGTCCTGACCGTGTCTCTTCATCAGCATGGCCATACGCTTTTCCCGGGCACCGGTTTTCCTGATGATATAGGTCAAGGGCAAGGCAGGGGATACGCAGTCAATGTGCCCTTGGCGCCCGGAACCGATGACGATTTGTACATTTGGGTTTTTATGGAACTGGTGCCGCCGCTTGTTCATGCTTTTGATCCGGATATACTGGTTACACAACTTGGGGTGGACACCCTGGCAACCGATCCTCTGGCCGGTCTGGATCTCACGACCAACGGCTTCAGCAGAATAGTCCGGGAGATAAAATCGTGGGGCTTTAAATGGGTTGCGCTGGGTGGCGGCGGATATAATGTCATGAATGTGGCCCGGGCATGGACTAAGGCGTGGGCAATCATGAAAGGGGTTGAAATTCCGGACAGTTTGCCCCAGGATTTTATCAACAAGCACCGGACCGAGCTGGGTCAAAATCTCACGCTCTCGGATCTACCTTATAAAATTAACGGCGCAATTGCTGAGTCTGCCCGGCAAATGGCCTCATCGGTTGTTACAAAAATCAAAGAGACTGTTTTTCCATTGCTGGACGCCTAAAAACATATATCCTGAATTCCTTGAAAAACAGATAAGAAGATTCGGGTTATATGATATCTTGTTTGAGCTTTTTGCTTAATGATTCCAGCTCAGGCGAAATTTTTGGTTTTGTCAGGATAACTATTAAATCAAAGGCTTTTTGCTTATCCTCACCGTTTGCTGAATATTTAAGGAGCAAAGGTTCTTTGGCATCACGTTCCTTTTCAACCGATTCCGGTGACCCCGCTATAATCTGAAGCCCCGGGATTTTCTCTGCTTCGGCAAAAAACTTTTCTTGAAAGGATTGACATAAAGGGGAGATCAGAACCATCTCGAGATCTTTTGTTTTGTCAAGGGCAATGACGGATTGGTTCACACCCAGTATCAGACTGGAAAGAAGATGCGCTTCATCGTTATCTATATTACCTTGAACAACGGCAATACGGCCTGGGATCTCGCCATCCAGAGGCGAAACCACCATCCCGTTAAAGGGACCGGTCGGTGAGAGCATCCGCTCGAACTGTAAATCGGTGATCACATCCGCGTACTTTCCATAACCCAATTGAGGATTGAACGAATAAAATGCATTGTTCTGGCCTTTTGTTATAATGACCTCGTCAAATTCCAATTCCAGCTCTTGATCAGGAATATCAAAATCGATGGCTTCGGGCTTACATTCAGCCCAGCAAAGGGCACAACCCAGACAGCGCCGGCAACCGAGGCATCGCTTGGCTTCATGAATCGCCATGTCTTCAGGAAAACCGGTCTCTGCTTCCGTGAAATTTTCTCTTCTTTCATCCACCGAAATCTCCGGCATTTCTGCGCGTGGAGACGGTACATCACCGAACGGTATAATATAGCGTGTTTCCTTTTCGTATATCATTTACTTGCTCCTCAGGTACTCATGAATTCCAACAGCCGCATGTTTGCCGGCGGCAATGGCACGAATGGCTATATCCGGGCCGGTCACCACATCACCTCCGGCAAAGACCCCCGGCACATTGGTTGCGCCGGTTTCCTCATCGATTTCAAAGGTGTTCCAGCGTGAAAGCTCAAAATTATGGCCTTGGGAAAGAAAGCTCAAATCCGCACCCTGGCTGATGGCCGGCACTATGGTTTCAGCGTTAATGATATATTCAGAACCTTCAATGGGAACCGGTCGCCTGCGTCCTGAAGCATCCGGTTCTCCAAGTTCCATTTTGATGCATTTCATGCCGGTAACTTTTCCGTTTTCACCCAGGATTTCCACAGGTGCGGCAAGGTACTGAAGAATGACTCCCTCATGTTCGGCTGCGTCGATTTCCCAAGAATTGGCCGGCATCTCCTTTTTGGTTCTGCGGTAGAGAATATATACTTCATCAAAACCCATTCGCCAGCCCACACGGGCCGAGTCTATTGCCGCATTACCCCCTCCGATCACAATAAGTTTTCCTTTTGCTTTCGGGAGATTGCCCAGGGCCTGCTCTCTTAAAAAGGTCACACAGTCTACAATTCCCTCATAATCATCTTCACCGGGCACCCGAAGCTTAAGACCCGTATGGCAACCTGCACCAATAAACAAAGCATCATAATCGTTTTTAAGGTCTTCAAAAGCGACATCTTTCCCGATGCGAGTATTGTATTGAATTTCAACTCCCATATTGCAAATAAGGTCCACTTCTCGCTGAAGCAGCTTTTTGGGTAATCTGTATTCAGGAATGCCGACCCAGAGATAGCCTCCGGGAACAGGGAGCGCTTCGAAGATCTTTATATGCTCATATCCCAACCTTGCCAGGTCATGGGCACAGGTCAGTCCGGCCGGTCCGGCGCCGATAATGGCAATTTTTTCCGGATACTTCTGTTCCGGGGTTTCATAGACCGGCTCTATTCCCTGGTCCAGCTCCACATCAGCAACAAATCGCTTGAGAAAACAGATGCTGATCGGTTCATCCAGATACTGGCGGTTGCAGGCTGTTTCACACGGATGGGGACAGATTCGGCCGATACTGCCGGGAAGCGGAAGTCTCTCTCTGATTTTAGCCAAAGATTCCAAATGCTTACCGTCGGCAATCAAACCCACATAGGAACGGATATCCAGATTAACGGGGCATGTCTCCTGGCAGACAGGCATGTCTTCTTTATAAATATTGTATTCGCCTGTTGTAATATTGCAAAAATCAACTGCTGTGCGAAAACCCAGACCCTCGTCAAAATCGTCAAACATGTTAACCGGGCAGACCTGTATGCAGGCCTTGCAGTCGTTGCACTTACTGTTATCAACCCGGAGGCTGTGTTTCAGGATGTGAGCCCGTATGTTGCCATTATCCCGGTTGATCTTTTTGATATCACTGTATGTGAGGATCCGGATATTGTTATGACCGCGCACCTTGTCCAGATCAGGATTCATAAACGCTTGTTCCGGTCTGATGAGTCTGTCACTGGGAATCCTCTCCGCTCCTAATGTGGGAAACTTCTCCACAATAGTAACCTGAGCCCCTGCTTCTGCTTGTTCAAGGGCGGTACGGACCCCATCGAGCCCTCCTCCAACAATCAATACTGTTTTGTCACTCACTTTATTACACCTCTTGCGGCACAAACTGAAATATCGGCGATCGGCCGGCCACATTGTCCAGGGCGACCATCCCTTTCCTTTTGAGGGCGGTTATATATCGAAAGACCCTTTCAGAAGGTATGGCCAGGTCCCGAGCCAGGTCTTTAACGGATTTAGCCCCTTCTTTTAATTTACCAAGAATTTCCTGAACCTCGATTTCTTCCACAATGATCATGTCAATAGCGCGATTAAACTCGTGCTCGGTAAAAATCTCACCATACATGTTGCCGGTTTCAAGAAACGGAGTCCTTTTCCCCATTACCCATCGGATCTTTTCGCCGGCAAGCACGGCCTCTGCGGCTTCAAGTTTCCCAAAGATTTCCGGAGCCTTAACACGATCCCCGTCTCCTCCCAGAGGGCCAAGGCTGCGGATTTTCTCATCGAATTCCGTGACTAATTTAACAAATACAGAGGCTTCACCCGAAGAACATTGCCGGAAGGCCAGGCGTTCCTCATTGACACCAATGTGTTTGAAAAGCTTGCGGGTCATATCTATTTTGGCCTTTGCCTGAACGTTTCCGCTAATATAATGGCAGTCTCCAAAATAGCAGCCCACCACCATAAGGCCGTCAAGTCCTTTTTGAAAGGCCCTGGCAACCATGGCCGGATCTATCCGGCCGGTGCACATGATTCGAACGGTCTTAATCTCCGGTGTATATTGTAGTCTGGAAACTCCAGCCAAATCAGCAGCGGAGTATCCTCACCATGTACAGCAATAAGCAAGAATTTTAGGAACGAATGGGGCCAACGAGTCCTCCTCTTGAAATTGTTGATTTATGATTGTTGATTGTCGATTGAAAAAAGCCAAAATTTATTTTCCAGCTTTAATCTATGTTTTTTTCTTCTTTTATTTTCTACTCTGTGCTGTTCTTCTTGTCGTGATGAAAATCGACGATAATTCATGTGCCTCATTAAACAGAGGTAAAACCTTTCTACTTTGAATCAGTTTTTCGTCCATAATAAATTCAAGCCAGAATTCAGTTTCATCTGCCTCTTCTATGACGATGCTTATTTTTTATATAAAGGCGGCCTTTGTTTGGGCCAAAAGAGCAACCCGATAATTTGCTGCAACTGATGTTGAACAACGGATGATCTGCTTTCTTATATGACTTCCCAAAGTACTCTTTGGTAGCTCGACGGCAAGTTTAACGCATCTGTGAGCAAATTTTTTTGTCCTGTTCTTTAATTCTTCGGAGTTCAATTCTCACCTATACTCAGTTAAAAGCCATAAATTGCCAATCATCAAGCCAAAAACGCATCAATCTGGGCTTGGAGCTGCTGATCCGTATATGAGTTAATGGTCAGGGCATGCTGATAGCAGGTAGCCGCACATACACCGCATCCCTTACAAGCCACATCAATAACA
>JAUVTO010000109.1 GCA_030601485.1 Desulfobacterales bacterium
ATTGAGACGGCAAAGTAAAAAGTTCAAGTTCAAGGCGTCGCGAATTTCGTGGAATGAGGCGTACTTATGTACGCTGCAGTGAACACGAAAGGAAGCGCAACGCAGAAATTGGACTTTTTACGAAGCCGTCAAGTTTAAGGAAGGTGCCATGCACAAACTACTCACTAAACATCCCGGTCTGAAAATGCTGCTTTTGGGCAACGAAGCCATTGCCCGTGGGGCGATTGAGGCCGGAGTCGCTGTTGCAACAACATATCCCGGAACTCCCTCTTCAGAAATATCAACCAATTTTTTCCAGATATCCCGGGAAAGCAAACTCTATTTTGAATACAGCACCAATGAAAAGGTTGCACTTGAAGTGGCCGCCGCTACGGCAAATTCAGGCGTCCGCAGCATGTGTGTCATGAAGCACGTGGGAATGAATGTGGCTGCGGACGTTTTTATGACCCTTGCGTACATTGGCGTTAAGGGAGGCCTTGTTATCGTTACGGCCGATGATCCGTACATGTTTTCGAGTCAGAACGAACAAGACAACCGTTATTATGGCAAGTTTTCAGGTCTGCCCGTGGTGGAACCGTCTTCGGTGCAGGAGGCCAAAGATATGGTTGCTTATGCTTTTGATATTTCAGAAAAACTTCAGCAACCGGTTATCTTCAGAACGACAACCAGAATAAATCATTCCACTGCTCCCGTGGTTTTTGGTGAAATCAAGGCGGCCGAAACCAGCGGTGATATTTCCAAGGATCCGTTTAATCAGGTACCCGTTCCTGCTGTTGCCAGAAATCTTCACGCAAAACTGTTAGGCAAACTTGAAACCGCTGAAAAGATGTCCGAAAATTCAGAATACAATTTCATCATGGGCAACGGCGTCTGGGGTATTATATGTAATGGTGTAAGTTACAATTATGTGTCTGATGCAGCCAAAGACCTGAACATAGAACATCGGGTTAAGATATTTCGTATGGGATTTTCGTATCCCATGCCCCGAGCTACGATCAAACGGTTTTTAAAAGAGTGTGAAAAAGTGCTGGTTGTGGAGGAAGGCGAGCCTTTCATGGAAGAAACGGTCAAGATTCTGGCACAGGAGGAAAAACTAACTCTTCCTATTTTGGGGAAAAGCCAAAAATATTTCTCACGACTGTATGAATTCGATCCCGCCCTGGTAAGACAATCAATCGCAACCTGTTTTGATGTGGCGTATGCACCGGCTAAGGTCCCGGATCTTTCCGATATTCCTGAAATTCCGGAGCGTCCGCCCAACCTTTGTGCCGGGTGCTCTCATCGGGCTACCTTTTATGCGGTTAAAAAGGCCTCAGAAGGTATGGATACAATTTGTCCCACCGATATCGGCTGCTATACCCTCGGATTCCTGCCACCGCTTGCCATGGGAGATTTTCTGATATGTATGGGAGCTTCTGTGGGAGTATCCTGCGGTTTTTCAATAAAGACCAATAAGAAAGTCATTTCCTTTATCGGAGATTCCACCTTTTTTCATTCCGGAATACCCGGTTTAATTAATGCCATCTATAATAACCATAATTTTACCATGGTAATTCTTGATAATGGCACCACTGCTATGACCGGGCATCAGCCTCATCCGGGTGTTGATATGAAAAAACTGAACATTGACGGGTACGGGATGGTGTCTATCGAAGATATCGTCCGGGCTGTGGGGGTATCCCACGTTACGGTTATCAGGCCCTACAGGGTTAAAAAGAGTATCGATGCCGTCAAAGAAGCCCTGAACTTTAAAGGGGTTTCGGTGGTGATATCCAAAGAAATGTGTACGCTGTATGCGAGAGGTCTAAAGAAAGCCCGGGGCAAGCCTTTTTTTGTCAGTGACAAATGTAAAGGTCATAAAGATTGTATCAATGAGCTCGCATGCCCGGCCTTTTTCATAGAGGATAACCGGGTTAACATCGATCCTGTCATGTGTTCGGGGTGTTCAGTCTGCGCCCAGATTTGCCCGGAACATGCAATTTTGCCCATTAGGGATACATAAGTCAGCGATTGGATTATTAAATGAAAACAACGAGATTAATAATAGTGGCTGTGGGGGGACAGGGAAATCTTTTGGCTTCCAGGGTTATCGGAGAAGCCGCACTCCTTTCAGGCATTGATGTGCGCATGAGTGAAATACACGGCATGGCTCAAAGGGGTGGTGTTGTTGAATCCTCAATTGTGTTTGGGGATGCTCAAAGCACCGTAATTTCGGATGGTGAGGCCGATGTGCTTTTAGGGTTTGAGCCCTCGGAAACTCTGCGGGCTTTAAATAAATGCAATTTAAATACGGTTGTTATTACAAATCTGGCCAAGCTTCCGTCTTTTACGGTGACTACGGGAAAAAGTGTTTATCCGGATCTGGATATGCTCCAAGAGTTGATTCGGAAGAAAACGGCAAAACTTATTGCCTTTGATGCAGCGTCCATGGCAATCAAAGCCGGAAACGTCTTGTCCGTAAATATGGTTCTGCTGGGCGCCTTGATTCAAACCCATACCGTTCCCCTGTCCGCCGAAAATGTCAAAGAAGCGATAATAAAAAGAACCCAAAAAGCTTTTGTTGAGTCCAACTTAAAGGCTTTCGAGTTAGGGTTCTCCGCCGCCCAAGAACTCGGATAATTCGGATAATAAAGTTCACAGTTTTCATTCAGGCGCTATTCCATCATTTATAGTTGCGTGTATGCTTCAAGAACTCTCTATTAAAAATTTTGCGATAATCGATGATCTTCAGATATCCTTTTCAGACGGACTGAACATTTTGAGCGGCGAAACCGGTGCCGGCAAGTCTATCATCATAAATGCGGTCAATCTTTTGCTTGGAAGCCGGGCAAATGCCGGGCTCATTCGTACGGGTAGCCAGACGGCGGAACTCGAAGCATTGTTTCAAATTGCAAAGCAAAGCACCATCGCCGGCATTATGGAAAAAAACGGCTTTCATTCCGAGGAAGGACTTCTGATAAGAAGAATTGTTTCTCGCAAGGACCGCCACCGGGTTTATATCAACGGACATCTTGCCACCACCCAAACGCTGAATTTGATAACCGAGAATCTTGCAAGCATATCCGGGCAGCACGCTCATCAGAGACTTTTAAAAGAAGAGAACCAACTGGAGATAATTGATCAGTTTGGAGATCTGATTTCCCTGCGGGATGAGGTTTCCGGGTGTTTTCATGAAATAATCCCGTTGATCCGGAACCTCAAAAACCTGAAGGCTAAAAAGGCCCGTCACGCCGAACACGTTCAGTTGCTTGAATTCCAGCAAAAAGAGATCCGGCAGGCATCCATAACTCCGGGAGAAGACGTGGCTCTTGAACAGGAACGGATACGTCTGAAAAACGGAGAAGAACTTTTTCAGGCGGTTCACAGCAGCGTTGAAGCGCTTTACAGTGCACAGGGTGCGGCTGTTGAACGCCTTGTAGCGGTGAAAAAAGATCTTGAAAAAGCTTCCCTCATAGATCCCGCCCTCGTCCCAAAAAAAGAGCGTATCGCCGAAGCAGCCATTTATCTTGAAGATATTGCTGAAGCGCTTAGAACTTACCTGAACAATATACAGATCGACGAAAATCGTCTTGAAGCGGTTGAAGCGCGGCTCGACACCCTGGCCAAGCTCAAGCGTAAATATGGAAAGTCTCTTGAGGATGTACTTTTGCAACTTGAATCCATAGATCATGAGCTTTCAGGAATCGATAATCTATCAGAGGATATCGCTGATACCGAAAAAAAGCTTTCCTATCTGCACGGCAAGCTGGTCAAACTGGCCGTAACCCTTTCAACCAAAAGGAAAAGCACGGCCGCGACACTTGCAAAAAAAGTGGAAAAAGAACTCGATACCCTTAAGATGTCCCAAACTAAGTTTGAGATTTCCTTTGGAACCCTACCGGTGGATGAACATACAGATACCTGTCTTGCAACCCAAGAGAGCGTCATCACTGAAACCGGAATGGACCGAATAACCTTCCTGATTGCTCCGAATGTGGGAGAGACGCTCAAACCCCTCAATAGTATCGTCTCCGGCGGGGAACTTTCACGGGTTATTCTTGCATTAAAAGCCATACTGGCCAAGAGCGAAGCGGTGGAGACCATTGTTTTTGATGAAGTTGACGCGGGAATCGGAGGAAGCGTGGCAGAGGTAGTGGGGAAAAAGCTGTCATCCCTTGCCCGTCACCATCAAGTTATCTGTATTACTCATCTGCCTCAAATCGCAAAGTTCGGCAACCATCATTTCAATATATCAAAGCATGTTACCCGGGGGAGAACCAGAACAACCATAAACCGTTTAACCGAGACGGAACGGGTCAAAGAGATCGCCAGGATGCTCGGAGGTGAAAAAATCACCCGCGCTACTCTTGATCATGCCCATGAGATGCTGGATATTTGAACGTCTCTGAAATTCTACAATTTATTGAAAATAAAGGGGGTTTTAAGGCTTAAATGTTTAACTCGAACATGGAAAGTTGGAATATTGGAATATTGATTTTGAAAGGAAGTTTATCATTTTTAAACACTTTTATCTCATATCAATAAAAATTTGCCAATAGCCCAGTTTTCCATTTTTCCAGGAACCATTATTCCATCGTTCCAGTATTCCAACATTCCAATTGTGAGCGAAGCGAACTCATTTAAAATACCATGACTTTTTATAGCATTCCGCCATTTTTGACATTGTGCTGCTTTCTCGGGCTTGCCGTTCTGACTATTTTCTATGGCCCCAGAACAAAAACCAACTTGCTTTTTTTTACAATCTGCATCCTCGGATCCTTTCTTTATATCGACATACTTTTCGCTTTCAATGTTACATCTGCTGAAACCGCTCTTTGGGTCAGTCGTACGGATCATTTTTTCATTGTGTATCTATTTCCCGTATATATTCATTTTTTTCATGCTTATCTCAATATTTCGGGACGAAAATGGCTTATCCGGAGTGCATATGCCTATGCATTTATTCTGATGTGCGTTACGCCCACGCCTTTTTATATCGAATCCATGCAGAAACATTATTTCGGTTATTTTGCAAAGGGCGGAATTCTTTATCCTTTTTTCGGCCTGGCAGGGCTTTTTGTTACCATATATGTCTTGATACAGTTATTTAATGCAATCCGTACAGAGAACAACAGCTCCCACAAAAACCGGCTTAAATATCTGTTTGCCGGATTTGGCATCATGGGCCTCATGAACGGATTGAATGTCTTTCCGATCTATGGATATTCCGTATATCCCCCCGGCAATTTAAGTTTTATTCCCCTTATTATTTTTGCTGTGGGACTTTTCAAGCACGATCTTCTTGACATGGGAATATTGATCAAAAAAAGTCTTATCTATTCAATTTTGACCGCATTTCTGACCTGCTTATATGCTCTGATAATCATTATGGCGGATAAGGTCTTTAAGAATTTTAATTTTTCAGATTCCATTTATTTTCCCATATGCTTTTTTCTTTTGATCGCTTTTGTTTTCGGACCGCTAAAATCAAAAATACAGGTCGTTATCGACGGCATCTTCTACAAAGGCAAGTATGATTATCAGAAAACCATCAAAAGGGTCAGCCAGTTGATCGTATCTGTGCTCGATTATGAAGAGATCGGCAAACTTCTGATGGATACTGTCGTTGATACCATGAAGGTTCGTCATTTCGCCCTTTTTTTGAGGGATACATCGGGATCGAGTTTAATAAATTTCGCCACCCGCGGGGAACCCATTGATCAGGGGCACTCCATTTTGATAAACGACCACACTTGTGTGATCGAATTCATGAAAAATCAGCGCAGCCCTGTTATAAGGAAAAATCTTAAGCAAAAGATTTCATCGCCCGAGATACCGGATGTACTCAAAGATATGGATGGGTTGGGCGCAGAAATCATTCTTCCGATGATCTTTGAAGAAAACCTGAACGGATTTATTGTTCTGGGGGAGAAACTTTCCGGGGATCTTTTCACGCGTGAAGATATGGATCTTCTTGAGACACTTGCCGGACAGAGTTCACTTGCTATTGAGAATGCCCGTTCCTATAAGTCGCTTAATGATCTGAAGGAGAATCTTGAAAAAAAGGTCGAAGAAAGGACCACAGATCTGAAACACGCTCTGTCTGAAAAGGAGCGAACCCAGGAAATGTTAATCCGCTCGGAAAGTCTTGCCGCAATCGGACAATTGGTTGCCGGCGTTGCCCATGAATTGAACAATCCGTTGACAACGGTTACAAGTCTGGTACAGGCCACCATAGAAGATGTTGAGAAGTGGGATCAACAGAATCCTTTTGACCCGGACTTGATAGACGATCTAAAGTTTGCCGATAAGGA
>JAUVTO010000040.1 GCA_030601485.1 Desulfobacterales bacterium
GTGGCAGCCTCGACTCCGTTCGTATTAACAACCTGGTCCAATATTTTGTGATAATCGGAAAAGGGACTACCGTGGCGCATGATCACCACGTGTGATTCAATCCCTAATATACGGTTCTTAAGATCGGACTCAAATCCGGTCATTACAGCTATTACTACGATTAATGCCATTACGCCCACAGTTACCCCGGCAATGGAAAGCATGGTAATCAACGAAATGAAGGTCTCTTTCTGTTTGGCCCTTAGATAGCGGCCGCCTATGAAATATTCAAAAGACATAAGAATTACTGGTTATAGGTTATTAGTTTCTTAATTGTGAATCTTGTGTATTTTATGTCAAAAAATTTATCCAAGCTAATTAAGTGTGAAGTGTCTAAAGTGATCTAAAGTGCCTAAAGTTAAGGAATATTGCCAATTTATATAAAAGCTGGAGCGTAGCAACTCCTTAACTTTAGTTCACTTCAGACTTTAGTTCACTTTAGGCACTTTTCCGGTTATCCATTAGCCCTTTCAACCGGTTTCATGTGCGGGAAAAGAATAACCTCCCGGATCGAAACAGAATCGGTGAACAACATGGCAAGACGATCAATGCCTATTCCCTCTCCGGCGGTGGGGGGCATACCATACTCCAACGCTTCGATGTAATCCTCGTCCATGTAATGGGCCTCTTTGTCGCCCGCTTCCCTGTCTTCAACCTGCTGCAAAAATCTCTCTTTCTGATCAACAGGATCATTCAGCTCCGAAAATCCATTGGCAATCTCATGGCCTGCAATAAAGAGCTCGAACCGGTCCGCAAGTTCGGGTTCGGTGTCGCTCCGTCTGGAAAGCGGCGAAACCTCTATCGGGTACCCTGTTATAAATGTGGGCTGCAAGAGTTTAGGCTCCACAAGCACATCAAAAATCTTTGTGATAATTTTTCCAAGACGTCCGGTTTTAGTAACCTTGATCTTGTTTGAAGCGGCGAATTCAAGCAGACCTTCCCGGTGGTTCATCAAACCGGCATCAATGCCCCCAAACTCCTCCATGGCAGAAGCAAGGGATATTCGACGCCACTTGGTGCCGAAATCGATAGTATTTCCCTGATATTGTATCGAGGTTGACCCGGTCACCTCCCGAGCCACATGACAAAACATCTCTTCGGTTAGATCCATCAAATCTTCATACCTGGCATACGCCTGGTAAAATTCGAGCATGGTAAATTCGGGATTGTGACGGGTTGAAACCCCTTCGTTTCTGAAACTTCTATTGATTTCGAAAACCCTTTCAAACCCCCCGATAACCAGACGCTTTAAATAAAGTTCAGGGGCTATGCGCAAAAACAGATCCATTCCCAGGGCATTGTGATGGGTCACAAACGGTGTGGCTTCGGCACCACCCGGAACCGGCTGCATCATAGGAGTTTCCACTTCAAGGAAATCCCGGTCAAGTAAAAAGGTGCGTATGACCTGAACGATCCTGCTACGTTTCATAAAAATATCCCGAACATCTGAATTCATTGCCAAATCGATGTAGCGACGACGATAACGTTTTTCCGGATCTTTAAGCCCGTGAAATTTTTCCGGAAGCGGTCTGGCTGACTTGCAGACGAGCTTAAATTCCTTGACCAGAAGTGTCCATTCTCCTGTTCTGGTCTTAAACATTCCACCGTTTAGTCCGACGAAATCACCGATGTCGAGCTGTTTAAACATATTATAGGATTTTTCGCCTATTTTGTCTTTTCTCAGATATGCCTGAAGCTGTCCGGTTCTGTCCCTGAACCTGATAAAGGATGCCTTGCCAAACCTGTTTATGGCCATCATACGACCTGCAACAACAAAAACAGGGCTGTCCTCGGTAAGTGAATCCGGTGCATCTTCTACGGTTTTTTTGATATCGCGTACCGTATGTAAGACAACAAAATCGTTGGGATAAGGATTAATTTTGTTTCTTTTTAAGTCTAATAGTTTCTTTTTTCGTTTCTCAATGATATCGCTTTTTTTGTCCATAAGGATTCAATTTTTCAAAAAATAAACTTATTTTGCTAACCCATTTAAAATTAGGTGTCAAGACTAAGTTGGCGGGTTTTTTCGCTTTAATTTAAAGGAAAACTTGGTTCCCCGGCCTACCTCACTCTCAAAATCAAGCCATGTATCGTAAGATTCGAGTATACTGTGAACTATGGAAAGTCCCAGACCTGTCCCACTGGATTTTGTTGTGAAAAAGGGATCAAAAATCGACTGTATATGCCCGTCTGTAATGCCGCAGCCATTGTCGCTGATTTCTATACCTGTACAATTGTTTTTTAGTGGATACGCTTTAATCCCGACAAGTCCTTCACCCTCAATAGCCTCAACAGCATTTAAAAGGAGATTCCAGATCACCTGGCGCAAATGCACCGGATCCATTTCAATCCAGATACTTGGGGAGAACTCGCTCATGATCCGGACGTTTTCGGTACCGGCTTTGTCCTTTTTAAATAGTTTGACGGTCTCTGTCAGAGCACTTTCGAGTTCTATTTTTTCTATTTTACCTGTCGGCGGCTTTGCGAACAAAAGAAAATTGTTCGCCAGGGCGCTCAACCTGTCTGTCTCACGCAAAACGATCTGCATCAGCTTGTCATGTTCAGGGTCATACGGAATTTCTTTTCTTAAAATTTGTATGGAGCCTGACAGAGAAGCCAGAGGATTTTTGATCTCATGAGTAATGCCGGCCGCCATCTCACCCATGTAGACCATCTTTTCCACGCGTTTCATTCGATCCTCAAGTGCCGAAAGTTTGTTTCTTGTCCTTCTCAACTGTTCCGACAGAAAACCGCTCAGAATAGCAACGGCAAAACAGGCCACCATGGTAATCACTATCTTGAAAAGGACTTGGCTCCAGGCATAATCCACGATAATATTACCCCCATCCACGCCAAATGGGTTGATAATACCGTAGTATTCAAGGTCAATCAAAGTGCCGTACTGGATACTGCAAAGCACGGCCATGACCATGCTTCCTCTCCTGAAAAGAAGCATACTCGAATAAATAATAACTACCAGATAAAGAAATGAAAAAATGCTTGCAAAACTGCCGGTAACAAAAATTATTATTGTTACCGTAAAGGTGTCGATCCCAATCTGTATATAAGCAAAGACAAGTTTTCGCTTTATGTGTTTAAAAATTAAAGCGTAGCAAAAAGAAAGCAGGAAAATGGTAACGATAAGTCCGTAAAAAATCAGGCGGGATCCCGTTAGAGGAAAAGGTTTTTCACTAAATTGCAGGATAGTCGTCGATCCCAGCAACAGTGAAGTAAAAACGACCCGTAAAAACATAACCCATTCGAGTTTATGATACAAATCATCTTCGAGCTTGTCTGAGGATCCGGGCATAATATACGTCTCTGATATTCCACACCCCTATGAGCGGAGCAAATAAAGCAACTATTCCAATTAGAGAGAGACCCTTAATTCCATGGGTTAACCAAGAGCAGACGCCATCTTGAATATGGGCAGATACATGGATACAACCAGGCCGCCGATAATCACACCCAGAAATACCAGCATAAACGGTTCTATCAACGAGGTCATGTTTTCCACCGCCTGGTCGACCTCTTCGTCATAAAAATCGGCGATTTTAGATAACATGGTATCAAGTGCGCCGGTAGATTCACCCACAGCAATCATCTGGCATACCATGGACGGAAAAACACCGCTTTCTGCAAGAGGATCGGACATGGTACGGCCTTCAGCAATGGCGGATCGGGTTTCGTACACAGCTTTTTCAATCGTTTTGTTACCTGCTGTTTTGGCAACAATATCAAGCGCGTCCAAAATCGCCACACCGCTGCCAAGCATTGTTCCCATGGTGCGTGTAAACTTGGCCACGGCGGCTTTGCGAACTAAAAGCCCTAATACCGGCAATTTGAGAAAAAGGTCATCCATTAAGGCTCGTCCTCTTTCGGTTTTATAAAATCTTTTGATTGCAAATATTGCCAAAACTATGCCGACAATTATATAAAAGATGTTTGATTTGACAAGCCTGCTCATATTTACAACAATTTGTGTGGGAACCGGAAGGGCGCCGCCCATCCCCTCAAACATCTCCTCAAACACAGGAATAACAAAAACCATGATGATTCCAACAACAACTATAGCGATCACCATAGTTACAGCCGGGTAAGTCATAGCCCCTTTTATCTGGGCTTTGAGCTTTGCAGCCTTTTCCAAATACGCAGAAAGACGTCTTAAGATCGTATCAAGGATACCGCCAGTTTCACCTGCTGAAATCATGTTTACAAAAAGATCGTCAAACTGTTTTGGGAATTTTTTCAATGCTTCCGCAAAGGTTTGTCCGCTCTCTACATTCTGTTTGATCTCCTTCAACATATTTTTGAATGTTTTGTTTTCATGCTGGGCATATAGAATATCGAGGCACTGGATTATTGGAAGCCCTGCATCGATCATAGTAGAAAATTGTCGGCAAAAAATTATTATATCTTTCTCTTTTACCTTGGGCTGCATGAAAGAAACATTTTCAAAAATATCCTTGGGTTTCTCTTTAATCTTGGAAGGAGTTATCTTGCGCCTGACCAGTTCGGAGCGCACAGCTTCTTCGGTGAGGGCTTCCATCTCACCTTTCTGTTTCTTATTCTGTCTGTTCTTTCCACTCCATAAATAGACTGTCATGATTATTCCTCCCGTTTAACGGAGACCATGCCCGGATAAACCGGAATACTATCCCTCATTTAACCCGTATATTCTCATGTCAGGCAATATCACAAAGTACACCAAACAACAACATCTTCGCTGAATTAATATAGACGTTCTCGTAAAAAGTCATATTTTGATGGCAAAGTAAAAAGCTCCAAATTCAAGGCGCGCAAATTCCGAGGAATGAGACGTCCTTATAGTACGTCGCCGTGACGAGGAATGCAGCGCAACGCAGAAGTTGGACTTTTTACGAAGCCATCAATATAAAATCGTTATGATACAGCTTGATAAACTCGCCTATATATGTAAATCTTCATTCTGAGACTAAAACCTTTGAAGAACGTTCAATTTTGCCTGCCCGGTTAAATTTGAAGACCATTTAACCGGGGTTCAAGGCCAAGCCTCCGGCCCATACGGCCTACGCCCCGGAGGGGAAGGCGAAAATTTTAACCACTCCCGTACGATCTGCCGGACCTACGGGGCAGGCAGAAATACACAGAATATTTTGAGGATTATGACAAAAAAATCCCGGCATAACAAAAAAGATCTTACTGTCATTACTACCCACATCAATGCCGACTTTGACGCTTTGGCATCCATGCTTGCAGCCCAGAAGCTCTATCCTGATGCACTTGTGGTCTTTCCCGGCTCCCAGGAAAAAAATTTAAGAAACTTTTTTATAAAGTCTATGGTCTATCTTTTTAACATGGCCAACATTAAGGATGTCGACCTGTCAAATCTCAAAAGACTGGTTCTGGTGGATACCAAACAGCCAAGCCGTATCGGAAAGTTTGCCGCCATACTCGACCGGCCGGACATCGATATACATATTTACGATCATCACCCTCCCATGAGTAACGACATCAAAGGTGATTACGAGGTTCATTGCTTAACCGGCGCCACTGTCAGTATCCTTACGGAAATCATAAAGGATAAGGGGATTGACATTTCTCCGGATGAAGCCACCATTATGTGTCTCGGAATATATGAAGATACCGGTTCCTTTACCTTCCCGTCCACCACTGAAAAAGATTTTACGGCCGCCGCCTTTCTCCTTTCAAAAGGAGCAAATTTAAGCATGGTTTCAAATCTGATCTCAAGAGAGATAAGTCCCGAACAGGTGGGGATTTTGAACGACATGATCCAGGCGGCAACCCGCTACAATATCAACGGCGTCGAAATTGTAATTACAACCGTATCCACGGACAATTATGTATCGGATTTCGCCTTCCTGGTCCAAAAAATGGTTAAGATGGAAAACCTCGATGCCATTTTTGCCATCGCACGAATGGGAGACAAAATGTACGTTGTGGCCCGAAGCAAAATACCCGAGGTCGATGTGGGGACGATTGTCACCCCCCTTGGCGGAGGGGGGCATACCTTTGCGGCGGCCGCAAGCATAAAGGGTAAGACACTTGCCCAGATTGAGCAAAAGCTCACGGAAATCCTCTACAGCAAGATCAGGTCCAGGAACCGGGCAAAAGACCTGATGTCATCTCCGGTCATTAGGATTGGCGAAGATGTTTCCTGCAAAGAGGCCGGCAATTTTCTCACACGCTACAATATAAACGCTCTCTTGATTACCCAAAAGCACAAGGGATCCGAAGACCTGCTCGGGTTTATAACCCGACAGATTATTGAAAAGGCCCTGCATCATGGGCTGGATCACATCCCGGTCAAAGAGTATATGACAACCGAACTTGCTTCGGTGACGCCCGATTCCGGACTTTTGGAAATTCAGGAAAAAATCATTGGGAACAAGCAACGGATCCTTCCTGTCATCGATAATAGCGTCATCACCGGTGTTATTACGCGCACCGATTTGCTTAACATTCTGGTGGGGCAATCCAAACTTACTTCCTCAAGCTCGCCGGATCTGCTCAAGGAACCAGTCCACGCCAGAACCAGAAACATCCTTAAGTTCATGAAAGAGCGCCTATCACCTCGTATATTCGACATGCTTCAGGTGATCGGCGAAAAAGCTGACGAATTAGGTTGCAATGCTTATGTTGTGGGCGGATTTGTGCGCGATCTGTTCCTGTATCGAACCAACGAAGATCTGGACATTGTCATCGAAGGCGACGGCATCGTATTTGCGAAAAAATATGCAAAATTCGTAAATGCTCGTATTCACTCCTACGAAAAATTCGGCACCGCGGTAATAATCTTCCCGGACGGTTTTAAAATTGATGTGGCTTCGGCCAGAATGGAATACTACAAGTTCCCGGCGGCCCTTCCCACTGTGGAGATGAGTTCCATAAAACTCGATCTCTTTAGACGGGACTTCACTGTAAATACCCTGGCGATCCAGCTCAAACCAAATAAATTCGGCCTGTTGATCGATTTTTTTTCAGCCCAGAAGGACATTAAGGAAAAATCTATCAGGGTGTTGCACAATTTGAGTTTTGTTGAGGATCCGACCCGGGTTTTCCGCGCGATAAGATTCGAACAGCGTTTCGGTTTTTCCATCGGGAAACTGACTTCAGGGCTTATTGAAAATTCCGTAAAAATGGATTTTTTCAAGCGCCTCAGCGGCCGGAGAGTATTTGCCGAACTGCGTCAAATTCTGGAAGAAGAGAACCCCCTGGCCGCCATCAAAAGGCTGGATGAATATGGCCTTCTGAATGTTGTCCACCCTTCCATAGAATTAAACAACCATATGATTTCATTGCTTAATTCAGTTAAAAAAGTGCTGTCCTGGCATGATTTGCTTTTTCTGGAAGAACCGTATATGAGATGGGCCGTTTATTTTCTGGCGCTTACAAGGCACTGCGACAAAGAAACAGCCGATGAAATCTGCATGCGGATTGAACTCGCGCCACGATACCAAACAATTTTCTGCAAGGAACGTTTCCAGGCTGACAGGTCTATGTTATGGATGGAACGAAATCTGCCGGCAAAAAACAGCTCCATCTATAAACGACTTGCCGTTTTCAGAATCGAACTGATCCTGTATATGATGGCAGCCACCAAACACAAAACGGTAAAGAGATCCATCTCCAATTACGTTACCCAACTGAGACATATTGATACATCGGTAAAAGGCAAGGATCTGAAAAAAATGGGTCTTGAACCTGGCCCGATTTACCGGGAAATCCTTCAGGCCGTCCTGGATGCCAAATTAAACGGTCAGCTTAAAACACGTAATGATGAACTCGATTTCATGAAAGGCTATGTTCGCTAATTTAGATCTGAATCAAATAGTTGTAATGATCGTTCCGCTGCTTTTCGCCGTAACCATTCATGAGGTGGCACACGGCTATATAGCGCTTCGTAGGGGTGATAATACCGCGCTTTTAGCCGGAAGGCTGACCTTAAACCCAATCAAACATCTGGATTTTGTAGGGTCGTTACTTCTACCGCTTATATTGCACTTAACAGCATCACCGATCATTTTTGGTTATGCCAAGCCTGTACCGGTTAACTTTTCCAATTTTCGTGATTACCGCAAAAGTACTATTTATGTGGCATCGGCCGGTGTTCTGGCTAATTTCACCCTGGCCATTGTTTCCGGAGTGCTGTTTCAAGCCATTGCCCATTTTCAATGGTTATGGAATGGGTCCATATTCAAACCCTTTATCATGGATTTCTACCATATGCTTTTTTACAGCGTGGTGATTAATCTGGTTCTTGCAATATTCAACCTGATCCCGATCCCGCCTTTGGACGGAAGCAAAATACTCGCTATGTTCCTGCCGGCTGGGCTAAGGCTGCATTATGCCCGTATGGAACGATTCGGCATGATAATAATTATTTTCTTGCTTCTAACAAATCTTGTCGGTAAATTTATGTCATTTTTTTTGACCCCCATTTTAAATATTCTGATAGGAAGGTAGTCGGATGTTGGAATTGTATATTGAAAATTGCACAGGAGATTCTATATGGCCGAAAAAAAGAGAATACTCAGCGGAATGCGTCCTACAGGACCCCTTCACCTTGGAAATCTACACGGCGCCCTTGCAAACTGGGTAAAGATGCAGGAACAGTATGACTGTTTTTTCTTTATCGCCGACTGGCACGCCTTAACCAGCGATTATGAAAATACCGGCTTTATTTCGGGATATATTCGCGATATGTTAATAGACTGGTTGAGCGCAGGGCTTTCGCCTGAGAAAAGCACCCTTTTTATCCAATCACATATCAAAGAACATGCGGAACTCTTTCTTATCCTTTCCATGATAACACCGGTGCCGTGGCTGGAGCGAAACCCCACTTACAAAGATCAGATTGTTCAGCTCAGCAATAAAGACCTTTCCACCTTTGGTTTTCTCGGATATCCGGTGTTACAGGCGGCCGATATTATCATATATAAAGCCCACGGGGTCCCTGTTGGCGTGGATCAGGTTCCCCATGTTGAAATTACGCGGGAAATCGCCAGAAGATTCAACTATTTTTACGGTAACGTATTTCCGGAACCAGAATCGATTTTGACCGAAACACCCAAAATACTCGGCATTGACCGCCGTAAAATGAGCAAAAGTTATAATAACGCCATCTATTTTTCAGACAGCCCTGATAAAATAGCCGCCAGTGTATCCAAAATGCTGACCGATCCCCAACGCGCCAGGAAAAGCGATCCCGGCGATCCTGATGTATGCAATGTCTACGAATTTCACAAGTTTTACAGTGACAGTAAAACCGTGGACAGAATAAACAAAGAATGTCGCACCGCCGAAATCGGATGTGTTGAATGCAAGAAAATAATGGCTCAAAATCTCATAAAAGCTTTAGAGCCCATGCGTGAAAAAAGAGAATATTACGAAGCACGGCCACAACTTGTCGACGATATCATTACGGACGGATGCGATAAAGCACGGCGTGTTGCGCGCCGGACCATGGCAGAAGTTAGAGAGGCTGTAAACCTATAGTGCATTGACTATTGATTATTGAAGATTGACTATTGTCGATAACTTCCTTCAATCCTAATATCCGTTATCCATCATGACACCTGATGAATGTTATCAAGTACAGCTCGAAAATATCTTTGAAGGTCCCATGGATCTTTTGGTTCACCTTATTAAAAAACATGAGGTTGACATCTATGATATTCCCATTGCTTTGATAACGGAACAGTATCTGGAATATTTAGAGTGGATGAAAGCCATGAACATAGATGTGGCCGGGGAATTTCTAGTGTTGGCATCCACCCTGACTCAGATAAAGTCAAAGATGCTCCTTCCGGCCCAAGAAGACGATGATGAAGACGAAGACCCCCGCCTTGAAATTATCAGGCCCCTTGAGGAATACCTCCGTATAAAGTCAGCAGCCGAAAAGCTGGCTCAAAGGGATCTTCTGGGGGAAGATACCTTTGTTAGAATTCCGGGTCAGGAAGATTATTTGCTTAACCGGGAGGAAGCGGTCATAGATGTCGGGCTGTTTGAGCTAATCGATGCGTTCCAAAAAATATTTGAAAAAATAAGCCCCATTGGCCGGATGGAGATTAATGCCGACACCATTACTGTCAGAGACAGAATCGTTCAGATAGTGGACATTTTTGAAGCCAGAGGATCGGTAACCTTTGATGAGCTGTTTTCCAAAAATGCTGATAAAAGCGAGGTGATTGTGACATTTCTTGCAATTCTTGAAATGGTCAAGCTTTCACTGATTCGGGTTGCCCAGCATACCCGGACCGGCATTATCAGACTCTTTTATTTATGATGGCTTCGTAAAAAGTCCAACTTCTGCGTTGCGCTTCATTCCTCGTCACTGCGACGTACTATATGTACGTCTCATTCCTCGGAATTTGCGCGCCTTGAATTTGGAGCTTTTTACTTTGCCATCAAAATCTGACTTTTTACGAATTCATCATTTATAATGGAAGAAATAAAAAACATTATTGAAAGTCTTTTGTTTGTGGCCGGGGAACCACTTACGATTGACCACATTAATAATATACTCATCCAGGCCGAAAAAAAAGAGATCCGAAACTCACTTTCCGAGCTCTCAAAAGAATATGAAGACCGCAAAGGGGGTTTCTATTTACGGGAAGTCGCCGGCGGCTACCAAATCCGCACCCGGCCCGAATACAGGGAATGGATCAAACGCTTAATCCAGCCCAAAGCGCTGCGTCTCTCCAAGGCCGCTTTGGAGACTCTGGCAATCATTGCATACAAACAGCCGATCATTCGCAGCGATATAGAACATGTCCGGGGAGTTAACTGCGGCGGAATCCTTCGCATGCTGCTTGAGCGAAGGCTGATTCGGGTTCTGGGGAAAAAGGAAATTCCCGGCCGGCCCCTTATTTATGCAACAACAAAGCAATTTCTTGAAGTATTCGATCTCAAGGATCTGAAAGACCTCCCCACTCCGGAGGAAATTAAAAGTCTCGGAGAAGCACCCTCGGAGCATATGGGATAACCAACTGTTTTGAAAATATAAAAAAGTGCTTGACTTGGAAGTAATTAACACTCTATATAAATAATAAATATGCTTCATTAGGTAAAATGTAATTCATTATATTATAACACATTTTTGCTTTTCATTAAAAATAAGAGACCTTCGAAAAATGTTTCCCGCTTTTGCCGGGATTCAAGGCCAAGAAAAGCGAAAAATCGAGACCTTTGAATTATTCACTTTATTCAAATCAACATTCAGTAAAAACAACGGGTTGCAAACTTTAAATATTCGAAATTGGCTATTATTCAAAGTTCTTAAGGAGCTTATATGAACAGATCAGACTTGGTTAATAAACTAAAAGATAAAGCAGCTATCAGCAAAAAAGACGCCGCAGAAGTGGTTGATACCTTTTTCGATGAAATAACGGAAACCCTTGTAAAAGGTGAACGGGTTGAAATCAGGGGATTCGGCAGTTTTACTGTTAAAAATTATAAGCCGTATGTCGGCCGAAATCCTAAAACCGGCGAACAAATTAATGTATCTTCCAAAAAACTACCTTTC
>JAUVTO010000107.1 GCA_030601485.1 Desulfobacterales bacterium
GCTCCCAGTGCCAGCGCAGCAGCGTTGTCTTCGTTGGTGGTCGTTCCCCAGTGAGCGGCAAGCTGGTAGCCGGTTTGATCCAACATTTCACCCACCCTGATGGTAAAAGGGTTTCTCTTGGGGATATTTCCCGCCAGTTGCTCGAAGCTCCCTTGGAGGTCCGAAATGGGTGCTCCCGGATAACCCGTTGTTACTCGTACACCCGCCTCCAAGACTCCCCGAGCGATGGCCTGGTTGCCCGAAAGCCTCATCCTGCCTAAATCAAAACTTGCATTATTCTCCATTACCTGCCTCCTTCACCGGATATTTAATGAATAAAGTATGACGGTTTGGTAATATGAATTAGACTTACTATGAATTAAACAAATCTATTATTTAGTGCCTTAACGAAAAATCCTAGTTTTCTTTCGGGCACTATTCACTAAAATTTTTTTTTATGTCGCTTTAAATCCATTTTCAATGCCAATGACTTGGAAATTCTATAAGTAGGTGAAGATAAAGAAAATATTCTGATCAGGTTCAAGATATGAGGATTCTCCCAATAAAAAAGGTATGAAAAAATATTTATAACAGAATAACAATACGGTTTCAATATATTTTTTGGATAATAAAAAAAATATCGTGCAAGATATATTGCTTTGATTTGCCTATGAGGGGATAATTTGTTTTAAAAATTGAAAGGGAAAAAATTAGAGGAACATATTGAATTTGCCTAAACATCTGACATTAAATATTGACAAAATTTTTCTATTCTAATATATTTATAATTCAAACAGCTTGATCAAGGCGAATGTCAAGGGGCCTTCCCACGAGGAAGGCCCTCACGTTTGGCTTGAAAGGAATCCTATCCTTCCTTCGCAGCCTTATCTTCCCAAAAAAGGAAGTGTTTTACCTGTCAGAAATTCGGGTAAAAACCGTTCCACTTATTCTGGCCAATATAGTTTCTTTAAATCGAGGCTAAAAATGTTCCCGGGTATTGTGAGCGTTAGAGCAAGCTTTTTTAACATATCATCAATTTTAGAGAATTTATTAGATCAATTCTAAAACCGAGGAAATCCGTTATATTCGGATTTCTTCAAGGTCCAGAAATTGATAAATACAGTGAAGGAGCACCAATCCATGAGACCAAAAATAGACATATTTACTCTGTTAGATCACCTTCCCTATCGCAGGAAGAAAGAAAAAGAAAAAAAAGTTCAGTTAGACTGGAAGGCAGAGTGGGAGCGATTCGATGCCAAAAAACTTTTTGAGTTTGACCTTGCCGCTATTCCTGAAGAAAAATTAAGTGCTATTCGGAAGCGAAAAGAGATCATCATGGACGGCAACTATGCAGCGCTTTCGATTCTCACCAGAGTTGTAGACGGTCTCTGCGGCTATCCCATCACGCCGTCCACCCCCATTGCCGAAAATTTTGCCAGCCTTGCCTCACAGGGACAAAAGAACCTGTTTGGTTCTGAACTCATGTATTTTCAACCCAGTGATGAACTTTCCGCCATTGCTGCGGTGGAGGCCATGGCATCCCAGGGGGGGCGTTACGTGGACAACTCTTCTTCCCAGGGATTGGTTTTAAAGACCAAGAACCTCTTTTCAGTAGCCGGCAAACGATTGCCTGTGGTGATGACGATTATGGCAAGGGAGGTCAACAAAGGATCTTTAAGTATTCACTGTGGGCACACCGATTTTTACGGTGTTCGAAATACCGGTTGGGCTCAACTCGTTGCCGGGGACAACCAGGAACTCCACGATCTTTTACCGATAGCTTTTAAGACCGCGGA
Source organism: Desulfobacterales bacterium (assembly GCA_030601485.1). Classification (GTDB taxonomy): domain Bacteria; phylum Desulfobacterota; class Desulfobacteria; order Desulfobacterales; family UBA11574; genus S5133MH16. The sequence continues at coordinate 1,776 of JAUVTO010000107.1, forward strand.
GCTGCGCCAGGTAATGCTTCCGTGCATGGTAATCGGCGATGGGTTTATCAAATCCCATGCGTTAGAGAACATAAAGGCGCTTTCAGACGATTTTCTCAGGTATTTTGTCGGGCCTCCGAACAGATTATATCAGCCCGATTTTGAGGAAAAGACCTTGACCGGCACTTTTACCGACGTGGATCTTACCATGGAAGGTCAGGTAGCTCAGGATCTTGCTTACCGATTTATAAAAAGAGGACTTATCGCCGCCATGAACATGATGAACAAGCTCATGGGAACTAATCTAAAGGCGGTGGAATGCTACCGCACCGAAGATGCGGAAATGGTGGTTGTAATTCTGGGATCGGCGGCTGGTGTTCTCAAGGATATGGTCGATTACTACCGGGATGTGAAGGGCTTGAAGGTGGGAGTGGTTCGCCCTGTACTTTTCAACCCCCCCTGTTTTCAGGAGCTTGCCTACGGCATTCGCAATGCAAAGGTGGTCACCGTGCTGGAACGATCCGGCATGGCCCACAACCAGCTTCTTTTAATGGACATACAGTCCGCACTCCAGGTTTCTCTTCGGGCCGGCCGCGAAGGCAGGCCGGAGCATAAAATCTACGGCCGTACCGACATGCCGACCCTTTTGCACGGGGTGTACGGACTGGGGAGCAAGGACTTTAACAAATACAACGCTGCGGCGGTTATAGAAAATATGTGGGCATGTTTTCAGGGAAAGACGCGCGAGCATTTTCTCCGTGACTTTTTTGTCGGAATTGAAGGACCCTATACATTAGAACCCAAGCCGCTTCCGGACTATAAGGATCGTGAGCTTGGAATGACATTTATCGGCATCGGTGCAGAAGGCGTTAAGACAGCTTTAGAGGCAGCGGCCCTTATTTATGCGGAAGGTAGTGACAACGGTAAAAGATACATCCAGTCCGGTGCGCGGTACGGTGCTGCCAGAAAAGGGGCGCCGGTCTTTATGAACCTTAGGATCAGCGCCGGTCCGATTCGCAATTCCTCGGAGCTAACCGAGCACGATGTACTTGCATTTTTCAATGATAAGTTTCTTTCCGGAGAGATTTTAAGGGATTATGTGGGAGGGCTGAATGAGAATGGTCTTCTTGTTATAAACAGCACCAGAACAAAAGACGAAATCATCGAGTCGTTTCCCTCTGAAATACGCGAGCTTATTTCAAAGAGAAAGATCAAAATAATTGTCATGGACGCAACCCGGGCTGCCATGAAACACCTCAAACGGAACCTGCCCGGTGCCATGATGCTGGGTCTTATAAACGCTGAGACAAAGATACTATCCGCCGATGAATTCGGAAACAGGTTTCAAAACATACTTGAGCAAAAACTGGGACCCAAAAAGGGTCGAGAGATTGTTGAATCGAACATCGCACTTTTAAATGAAGCAGCAAAACAGGTAACTTCAACACCGGATCAAATGGCCGGGGCATTTGCCGGAGTCTCGGATAGTCAGGAGCCGGTAGCGGCAGTTAAACCCGAAGATTTTGGCAAAGGGTATGGAACGGCCGGTTTGCGTACAAAGCTTTCCCAAAAAGATGAGATGGGTACCATCAAGCCGGTTAACCTGATTGAAGATTATCAGAAACAGTTTAACGAGGATATGCTCGAGCCTATTTTAGAGGGTAAAAGTGTTTCATGGGACAAATTTTTGCCCGTGGTTCCGTCGGCCACCAGCAGGTTTAGGGACATGAGCTATATCGGGACCCAGATACCGGTCTGGGATGCGAAAAAATGCATCGCCTGCGGCATGTGCGCTGCTTTGTGCCCGGATTCGGCGATCTATTCCACCATCACGGACAAGCCTATTTCTGATGATGCGGCCGCGTATTTTAAGGTTTTCAAAAAGCCGCCCAGGGGCATCCCCTGGGAGAGATGCGCCATAAACCTCAACGTTATTGATGCCTCCTGCAAAGGGTGCGGGGTTTGTGCACAGGTCTGTCCCGTGGATGCCTTTGCCATGGTGGATAAATCACAAGTAAAAGATACGGATTTTCTGCCCGAAAAATATCAGGATCTTGATAACACTTACGATGCAGCCCATTATGTGGACCGGATGGCCATAAACCACCAGGTGCTCTTTGTCTTTTCCAAGCTTTATCCGGGCAAGCACACCCTATGTCCGGGCTGCGGCGAGGGGACCATCAACCTGTTGACCTTTTTTGCATTGGAAAGTTTGCGTAACAGTCCCAAAGGGATCGAGACCTTCTACCAGGGGATCAAGGTTCTGTCGGATATAAACCGGCATGCCATAGATCACATGATCGACCGAGGGTTCAGCATCTACACGATCAATTCCACAGGCTGCAATCAGGTTTCCGAACTGGTCAACCCGTTCAACACCCGGATTTACCAGTCGGGTCACTACGGTTTCGGTACGGCATCTGCTGCTGCTCTTGGGGTCAAATTCAGTATGGACCAGGCATATCATAATTCTTTCAACGATGTATTGACCAAGATCATCGTTTTTGCCGGCGACGGCGCCATTTACGACATCGGCAACGGTCCCTTCAATTATGCCCTGGGCGAAAACTTTGATGTCACCTGGGTGATTTACAACAACGAGGGATACATGAACACCGGGGCCCAGAAATCGGGCGCCACCCGTTTCGGTTGTGACAGATCAACATCCCCGATAGGGGTCAAACATGCAGGCAAGACCACCTTGCACCGTCGGATCGTGAGCCAGGCCACGGCAATTTCACATGTCTATTCGGCAAAGCTGACCGTGGACAATCCGTTTTACGCCATCAGGATATTAAAGGAGGCAATCGCTTATTGCGGGCCGTCTGTGGTGGAATTTTTTTCCTACTGTCCGCAAGGCCACCAGAGCCATGACTGGGCGGGTCCTTTAATCTCGAGGATGATGAATGAGGCCAGGAAATGGCAGATACAGGTAAGAAGACCGTTCCATAAGCTTGACATCTCGGCCAACCCCGATCCCGACAAGACATATCCGGCCAAAGGGAAATCGTTTAAAAAGGGGATTAAAAGAGAGCCGGCAACTTTCTATGATGTGGTGAGTATGCTGGGCCAGTACAACCGTCACATCAAAGCCCAGGAAGGTGACGTGATTCCCGAGCTTGTCTTTGTAAACGAGACCGTATCCCTTTTCAGGTGGTTCAGAAACCAGTACCTGGCCGGATATCGTGATACCATGCCGGCTGAAGAGGAAGTGGAGCGCATTGTAGCTGAGCGCTACAAAATATAGCGAAGCTCTGCCTCAAACTTGAATCGCTTGTTTTTTTAAATAGGGCGCTGGTTGCAACCATCTGTTTTTATTGCTATCGTAAAACCATTTGTCCGGGAATCCCCGACGTTTGAGATAGGAAGGATTTTCAGCCCAGCTGATAAGCTCTAAATATGCCTGGTGAATTCTTCTGAAGGTATCTGTATCTCCTCCAAGGTCGGGATGGTGTTTTTTTACCTGAATCCGGAATGCACTTTTTATTATTTTTTCAAGTTTCGGAGAATTTAAATCCGACTTGCCAAGCTTTAAGTGCATCAGCGATGCCTTTTTAACGGCGGGGATTTTTATTTCCGGCGACATTACAGAACAGAATGCAGAATCATTGCGTCTTGCCTTTTCGAGTAAGAGACGAGTGGCAAGATAGTTACGATTTGTTCGTTTTTTTTCGGCCCACCATGTATTTCCAAGAAGATCGGACATAATACAGTAGTCCTCGGCGGGTTTTTTCCCGGTAGAACGAGGATAGATAAAACTGAAGATTTCTTTGGAATTGTAAGGAAGAACATCCATAACGATCATTGTGTCAGTGAAATAAAAGGTTGCATAGCGGGTGTTCAATGTTTTGAGCAAACCGGTTCTTAAATCGAGCGTATACCTGAGCTTCTGCCGGCAATCAATGGAACAATACCTTCGCCGACCAAGATTGTCAGCTGTACCGCAGGAGAGACATCCTCTTTTAATCCTATAATCAGAGTCGAATATGTTTTTTTGTACAGAACGTTTCATGAGAAATGCGGTTTATTATTACGTCTTGATGTATCCCCACTCAACCAGACGTTTATAGGCATGTTTTGCCTTTTCGCCCTGGTTAACAATTTTAAGATATTTATAATACTCGTTAGCCGATTCCCGGATATGCTGCATCCCTTCCAGAGAGAACCCCTTAAAAAATATAATGTTAGGATTACCGGACAATAATTTTTCATAATATTTAAATTCTTCATATGCTGAGGCGTAATCTTTTTGTTTGATTTTGGCAAATCCGGCAAGATAATATGCCTGGCCCTCCTGTGAATATACATTTTTTGCTTTTTCCGCAAAGGATCTGGCTTTGGCATAATGTTTTTGGGCCAGTTGGCATTTAGACATCATGACAAGTCCGGCATAATCCTCGGGGGTTTGCCTCAAGGCTTTTGAAAAATGGATTTCAGCTTCACTATATTTACCCTTGGCCATTAAGCTTTCGCCTTTTTGCATGGCCTGGATGGCTCCTTTTATGGACCGCAGTTTTGCCGTATGGTCCATGTAGCGCTCTCGATAGAAAGGAAGGTTATTAGTATAATGGTATCGTGTGCGGACGGTTTCAACTGCTGTAAGATAACGCTCATCGCTCATGGGATGTGTTGCAAAC
>JAUVTO010000007.1 GCA_030601485.1 Desulfobacterales bacterium
GTTTCTGTAGCCGCACTGACCCTATATGATATGTGCAAATCTTATGATCGTGCCATGACTATTTCTGATATATACCTTCTTGAAAAATCAGGAGGAAAAAGCGGTTTATTTGTGAGAAATGGGGGTTAGGGTTTAGCGATCAATAATCAGAGAGGTGAGTTATGTCGAAATATACTATGGCCGGTCTGGTTTCGTGGCTCTTCAGTGGATTGATATTGCTTTTTCAAGCCATATCCTCATTAATGGGCATGGAAGAAAAAATGGCTTTCAAGAGCTTAACTCTTGTCAGTGTTATTGGCCAGGGATATTTTAAGTGGATTAATAACATTTCATGGGCCAGCATTCAAATTGCAGTGAGTTATCTTGTTACAATGCCTTTATTTCTCTTGTTGTTTTGTATCGGCATCTTATTCTTTTTATTGCACATGTTTGTATCTAAATTATAAATGATGGCTTCGTAAAAAGTCCAACTTCTGCGTTGCGCTGCATTTCTCGTCACTGCAACGTACTATAAGTACGTCTCATTCCTCGGAATTTGCGCGCCTTGAATTTGGAGCTTTTTACTTTGCCATCAAAATCTGACTTTTTGCGAGACCGTCATAAATGAACCCTTGGGTTAATAAAAGATACAATTCAATTATTGTCTTAGCAGTGTTATTTTCCCTCCTTCTGGCAGGATGCGCCCTCTTTAAAAAAGAACCGCCCAAGGTTAGGGAAACCGGGCTCATAAGAATAGCTCCGTCAGACTATCCTGAATTTTCTGATGATATGGACTATGACGGTTTGGAGCATGGCATTCTGAAAAGCATGTTGTATCTCAATAAAGTTCCGGCTGATAGAACATTCAGGTTTGACGAAGACGTCTTTGATGCCGTCCACATGATAAGATCTATGGAACACTTTCTGGATTTTATTCAAACCAGGCCGTCAATACAGGATCTTAGAAAATATATTCGTTCTAACTGCCTGGTTTACAGGTCTGTGGGCAGCGGCAACCCGGGACAGGTTCTTTTTACAGGATATTACGAGCCTTCTTTAGAAGGAAGCCTGGAAAAAAGCACTGAGTACAGGTTCCCAATATTTACCCGCCCCAGCGATCTTACTACGATTAATCTTTCCTTGTTTCTACCGGAACTTAAGGGAAAAAAAATTATTGGCAGATATACCGACCAAACGGTTGTGCCCTATTATGACCGCAACGACATAGAATATAAGGGGGCGCTTGAGGGTAAAACCAGAGAGATTGCCTGGCTTAAAGACCGCATTGACCTCTTTTTTTTGCAAATTCAGGGTTCCGGAAAAATTTATCTTAATAACGACGATATCCTTCACGTTCATTATCATGCTACAAACGGCCGACCGTATCGGAGCATCGGCAAGCTGCTTATCGACACCGGCAAAATACCTCGCGAGGAGATGTCTATGCAAAAGATTCGTGCTTATTTGCACGACCATCCGGAAGAGGTTAAAACCATTTTGAAACATAACCCAAGTTATGTGTTTTTTAAAATCGAAGAAGACGGCCCCATCGGCTACCTGGAGGTCAAATTGACGCCGGGCCGATCCATTGCTTTGGACAGGCGCCTTTTCCCTCGGGCCGGACTGGCCTTTATCAAAACCCATAAGCCCTTAATCAATGGTAGCGGAAAAATTTACCAATGGTTGGCTTTTTCTCGATTTGTACTGAATCAAGATACCGGAGGGGCGATCAATGGGCCCGGTCGGGCTGATCTGTTCTGGGGGAATGGAACATATGCGGAAATAGCCGCCGGTCATATGCAGCACCCCGGCACACTCTATTTTCTTATCCTAAAACCGGATGCACTCGAATAGTCATTATTATTTTAGTTGTGAATTTTATGCATTTTATGTATAAAAATCATCACTTAAAAAAGTGTGAAGTGATCTAAAGTGATCTAAAATGCCTAAAGTTGAGGAAAGCGCTTTCAGCGCAAATCAGTTTTTATGTAAATTGATAGTGACAAAGGCACATACATTAATCCGTCAAAGGTCGGTGGCGGGTTAACTTTAGCTCACTTTAGTTCACTTTAGTTCACTTCAAATTTTGGTCACTTTCCAGGTTTATCCGGGTGAGTTATTCTTGACTCTTTTTTGCAAAGCCATTACTTATTGAGACCTTATTAATTTTTTCCACTTTAGAGGAGTTAGATATGTTTGGCATCGGCATGCCGGAAATGGTATTGATCCTGGCAATCGCACTGATTGTTATTGGGCCTAAAAAACTTCCGGATCTCGCGAAATCTCTGGGACGGGCTTTTGCCGAGTTTAAGCGGGCAACATCCGAATTAAAAGAAACTTTGGAAATCGATGATCAATTAAAGGAGGTTAAATCAACCTTTGATCATGTGGGCAAAGAGGTTAAGGAGGCTATGGATGTAAACGTCGATATAACACCCGGAGATCAAAATGTTTCTACGGATTTTGATAAAGCAAAAAAAGAAAAAGAAATCAAAAATAAAGATTCGGAAAGTCCATTAAGTGATGGATGAACAAGAAAAAATCCCTTTTACCGAACACTTAGAAGAGCTCAGAAAACGTTTAATTATCTGTTTCACAGCCGTGGGTATTGGTTTTGTTTTGTCGTACGGCTTTAAAGAAAAACTGTTTCAAATTTTAACTCGTCCCCTGATACGAGTAATGCAAACCGGCGATAAGCTTATCTTCACCGGTCTTCCCGAAGCTTTCTTTACTTACTTAAAAGTAGCATTTCTTTCCGGCATCATTCTGGCCGCCCCGGTAATTTTCTATCAGTTCTGGATGTTTGTTGCTCCCGGACTCTATGATAAAGAAAAACGGCTTATGGCCCCCATTGTTTTTCTATCCACTTTTTTCTTTGTTGGCGGTGCATTTTTCGGATATTTTATTGTATTTCCATACGGTTTTAAGTTTTTTTTAGGATTTGCCTCTGAAATAATACGGCCGCTTCCCTCCATGCGGGAGTATTTGGGTTTTGCCTCAAAATTATTACTTGCTTTTGGACTTGTTTTTGAACTTCCTTTGATTATTACCTTTCTTGCCAGACTTGGCATAGTCTCCGTAAGCTTTTTAAAAAAAAACAGAAAGTATGCGCTTCTTTTATTCTTTGTAGGTGCAGCTATATTAACGCCTCCGGATGTTGTGACGCAGATCATGATGGCGTTACCCTTGATGGTACTTTACGAAATAAGTATTATCGGCGCCAGAATTTTCGGAAAGAAGAACCTTGAAGAGGACGATAATAACAATAATAAATAGAGAAATAAGACACTTACGTTTCAATCCGAGAAGAGGGAATGTTTTTTAAAGATCTCTTTTTATCGTTGACAGAGTTGCATCTGCTTGATAAATAGTTTTGCGTCTATTAATTTATTTTGCCCTGAAAAACTTGGTCCTTTGGGCCAGGTCAGAGTTCTCCGGCTCTGCCTGAAGAAACGCTGCAAAAGTTTGAAGTGAACTAAAGTTTAAAGTGAGCTAAAGTTAAGGAATTTTGTCAAATATATAAAAACAGCGGAGCGAAGCGACACCATAACTTTAGGCACTTTAGATCACTTTAGGCACTTTTAACTTGTACGGCTTTAAGCAAAACAGCCCCTTTCAGGGGCAAACCAAAGCCTGGTCCTTTGGGTCAGGATTCTTTGCAAAGTTAAAGGAGGTAAAAGGTGTTTATGAATAAAAGGTATCTTGTGACATTGGTATTTGCTGTAATAGCTACTCTGTTTGTTGTGGCCGGAATTTATGCCGGAACCGAAGTAAAAGATGAAATTATAATGGAAAACTGTGCCTATGCTAAGCATACCAAGAGCATACAAACTTTTACCCATTTAAAGCACTCCAAGGAATACGCGGAGAAAAATCCTGACCTTTACAAAGCCGGCTGCGGAGAGTGTCACCACGATAAGGACAATAAACCGCTGACCAATTTGAAAAAAGGTGATGATGTACAGAACTGCATCGAGTGCCATAAAAAACCCGGATATATGACAGGAAAGGAAGCAAAGGGGCTGTCAAAGGAACAAAAACGCGAATACCACGCCAATGCCATTCATGACAATTGCAAAGTGTGCCACAAGAAATTCAACAAAAGCAAGAACTTAAAATCAAAAGATGAGGGTGCGGCGCCTACAACGTGTAAAAAGTGCCATCCCAAAGAGGAGAAATAAACGTTTCGAAGATTCTATCCAGCTTAAAAACGAGAAAATTATAAGTTTTATAATATAGGAATATTTACAAAAGGGTGATCGTCAGATATAAGATGATTGCCCTATTTTTTTGATTTTTTGTAGGCAACAGCATTACGAACCATGGCTTTGGCCCAGGAAGGCGTGCCCAGAGCATGTATGTGGGTATAGGTTGCCAGAACGTTTTTATAACAGACGCCGTCACGATTATTAATAAAACCGGTGCCTCTTTTCATGTTAAAAGCCAGATCTTTGTCCGTGCCCCGCCATTTTAAAACCCGCGAATAGTGAAACTCATGCCCCTTAAGTTGGGTGCCGACTTTAAAATACGGATTGGGTTGTTCAACCGCAATAATTGTGTATCCGTGTCCCTGAGGTTTTTTTGAAAATCCAAATACAACCGGCAGGATCCCGGCCATGGGAAATGACTTTTCATCCAGAACCAGTTCTTCTCCCAAATACATCAGACCGCCGCATTCAGCGTATATTGGAAGACCTTCTTTTGCCAAAGACTTTAATTGTTCTCTGAATTTTACGTTTTGGGCCAGTTGTCGGGCATGGGTTTCAGGGAATCCGCCGCCGATGTAAAGAGCGTCTACAGGTGGGATAGTATCGCTGGTAAGTGGACTTATAAATATCGTTTTTGCACCGGCCGTTTCAAGTGCTTCGATATTTTCAGGATAGTAGAACTGAAAGGCCGAGTCCTTGATGATACCGATTCTTGGCCGGAGCTGCTGGTCGGAATCAAGCAAAGGTCCCGTTTCAGGGGGTATGCTTTCTCGAAGTTCTGCTGGAATAGGGAGTGCGCCGGCATTACCGGCAACTGCGGCCAGCGCTTCAAGATCAAGATAGCGTCCGGCTATTTGAGATGCGGCTTCGATGGAATCCTCTGCCCAGCCGTGTTCCGGTGTGGGTAAAAGCCCCATGTGCCGTTCAGGGAAATTTTGCCAGTCGAGTTTTGGGATTGCACCCAATACGGGAATATCACAATGATGTTCAATACTGTTTCGGAGAATTTTTTCATGCCTGGGACCGGCAACGCGATTTATTATTACCCCTTTTATATTCACATCAGGATCGAATTTCACACATCCAAGAACGGCCGCAGCCATGGTGCGGGTTGATTTTGTACAATCGATGCAAAGAATCACCGGCGTTTGCAGCAGTTTTGCCAGCTCCGCGGTACTGGTGCTCCCTTGGATATCTATTCCATCGTAAAGACCCCGGTTTCCCTCTATAACTGCGATATCGCCTTTTATGGAATGTAAGAAAAAGGATTGGAGGATATGCTCTTTTTTGGTCAGGAAGGTGTCGAGATTATAGCAGGGCCGGCCGGCCGCAAGGGCGAGCCAGCCCGCATCAATATAATCAGGGCCTTTTTTAAAGGGTGTTATCTTTTTGCCGAACGATTTCCACGCTGCAGTGATTCCAATCGACAGTATGGTCTTACCCGATCCTCCCCGCAGGGCTGAAATTAAAATTCTGGGAAAATCCATATTTTCCTGCTGCACAGGAGGTTTTTAAATTAAAATATTTTCCGGATCGGCCTTTTTAATACAAAAAATATATGTTTTAATCTTCGTGCTCGGCCGCAGCCTGCTTGCCGACACCTTTTAGACTATACAAGGTTGTGCTTCCGCTGGACCAGTACTCAAGGACTTCATCTATAATCATTTTATTAATCAGCTTTTTGGCAGGCCTGGGCTTTTCACCCAGTATTTTACAAAGGTCGTTAAAATAGAATTTGGTTTTCCCTTTTTTCTTTTTGAGCGCTGTTACGATTTTTTCAGTTGCTTCCGCTTGGTCCATGATTTAGCCTCGTATCTTTTAGTGCAGGGGACACGTGATGTGCCCCCTGCGGGTTTTTATTGGATTTAGAACTTAAAGTTCGTTGTCTGACGCCAGGTAAAATAAGCCGGATCACGGAAATCATCAATAAGATGATGGGTGAACTCGAGTTCACATTTCTCAAAGAACCTTTCCCACCCGATCCTTTCAGCCCATTCGCCCAGACGTTCATACTTGTTGGCGTCTTTTGCATAGGCCTCTACCATTCTCTTGATGGCATCCGTCATAGTAGGCCAGCGAGGCATTTCGTTGGGGATAAAGGCAACAACAACCTTGGAGAACTTGGGAGCGCTGATCCGGTTGGACACCTTTCCCCCTGCCATGAGTACGATACCGTCGCCCACATCATCTGCCAGCGGCATGGAGGGACACATGGTGTAACAGTTACCACAGAACATACATCTTGGCACATTCAGGGCAACACTTTTTACCTCGGTTCCGTCTTCCAGTGTAACCTTGGCCGGTTTGATTGCATATGTCGGGCAGGCAGCAATTGCCAGGGGAATTTCGCACATCTTGTTCAGATATTCATGATCCAGCATGGGCGGCTTGCGGTGATAGCCCAGGATGGCGATATCAGAACAATGGACCGCACCGCACATGTTCAGACAGCAGGCCATGGAGACCCGGAGCTGGGCCGGAAGCCGCATGTTGGTGAAATCATCAAAAAGTACATCCATGGTAGCTTTAACAGTACCGGATCCATCTGTTGCCGGTGTGTGACAGTGGATCCATCCCTGGGTATGGACGATGTTTGTAACACAGGCGCCGGTACCCCCGATGGGAAACTTGTAACATCCACCGGCCTGCTTACGGCTCAAAAGATCCTGCTTCAAAGGCTCTACTTTTTCCTTGCTGTCCACCATAAACTCAATGTTATTGCGTGTAGTGAATCTGAGATGTCCGTCACAATGTTTGTCCGCAATTTCGCAGATTTCACGAATATGGGATACGCTCATGAGACGGCACCCGCCGGTTCTTATGGTGTAAACTTCATCACCGGTTTCGGAAACATGGACCAGAATGCCGGGCTCCAGAATTTCATGGTACAGCCATTTACCCTTGTTCTTCGCTATTACCGGAGGGTAAAATTCGTCAAATTTTCTTGGGCCGATGTCGGTTATCCTGTTTTCCATCGGCTTGTCAGGATTATAACCTGATGATACAAATGCCATAGTATTTACCCCCTATCTCTGATGGTATTTTCTGTATTCGTTAATATCACGATCAAATCCGCCTTCGACTTCATCTTCTTTCCAGAAAATGTACGGATTGGTGCGCGGTTCCTGAACCATCCGGGCATCCGGTTTAAAACCCGTCACCTCAAGCAGTTTCTGGAAGCCCTGGCGCTTCATGAGCTCGCCGAGTCTTTCGCGGTTTTTTCCTTCTTCCATCCACCAGTCCCAGATGGGCTCGATGACTGTCTCTTTGATTTCATCGTAAGGTTCTTCCACCTTAATAAACGGAACTATAAGAGATCCCATTTGTGCGCCGTCAAGAATCGGGGCCTTTGCTCCGGCAAAGATCGAACAACCACGGTCATTACCGATTCTCAATGCTCTGGGCATGACGTTGATGCAGTGCATGCATCTATAACACTCCGGAGTGTTTATCTCCAGTTTACCATCCTCATACCGCATGCAACCGGTGGGGCAAAGATCGATCACTTCTTTCCGGATGTCGAATGGTCCCCAGTCACGTCCCGAATGAGAGCCGCCGTTGGGAGGAAGTTCACCGCCCACATAAGCCTTAACCGCTTCCTGATCTATTTTAATATCATCACGCCAGGTGCCGACAAACGCCAGGTCCGCCCGTGCGATTGATGCAACGCAACAGTTGGGGCACCCGTCAAATTTAAATTTAAACTTATAGGGAAATGCCGGCCGATGGAGCTCGTCCTGATATTCAACGGTGAAATCATGGCAGATTGCCTGGGTGTCAAAGCAAGCCCATTCACACCGAGCCGCGCCCACACAGTCGGCAGGTGTTCTCAAGTTTGACCCGGAACCGCCCAAATCCTGGTTCAGATTATGTCCCAATTCCCAGAAGACCTCTTCAAGCTGAGGGGTTGTGGTGCCCAGGAAGATAATATCTCCTGTTGAACCATGCATGTTGGTAAGACCACTGCCGCGCCTTTCCCAAAGGTCGCAGATATCTTCCAGGTATTTGGTGGTATAGAATTTGCCGGCGGGCTGGGACACACGCATGGTGTGAAAATGGGCAACGCCCGGAAACATCTCGGGCTGGTCGCAATACCTGCCGATTACACCGCCTCCATAACCGAATACCCCGACGATGCCGCCATGTTTCCAGTGCGTCCTGCCGTGCTTAAAGGAAAGTTCAAGCACTCCCAAAAGATCGTCACAACAATCCTGAGGAATCTGGTATTCAATGTTTCTTTCATTCTTTGCCCTTGATTCAGCCTCCCGCTTCATATCGGTCACAAAACTTGGCCATGGACCGGTTTCGAGCTGATCCAACAAAGGGGTTTCATGTTTTGCCATATTCATTCCTCCATTCATCTTTAGATTTAACTATCCTTTCGATTTAAATAAAACCCTCTCCTATTGGAGTTGTAACGTTCACCTCCTCTCACGAAATGATTCACTTTTTTTCTTTACGTTTTTATGAGTTAAGCATTTAAATAACAAAGACAATTCTCCAAAGGAAAAATATATAAAATTAATCTTTTACCTTGTCAATAAAAAAGCATGGTTTTACTCTGCTAAATAGTTTTTATTGTCTGAATCGGCTTCAACGCTTAATTGCATCGAATAGAATCTTTACATGCCTTTTTAAATTCTTTTTAATGACCGGAATTTCCGGAGATTGGGGGTTATATGCATCAACCATGGCTTGTGACAAACCAAACAAATCTGATTGACTGCAAGATAGAAGATGATTTCGGAAACAATCGATTAAAGGGCCTGGAATCGAGACAATGGGCGGTTTTAAAGCCAGGCTCTCGAAAAAACCTTTAAGTATCCCATCAACCGAAGTATCATCCGACCACACTATTTCTCCGACACCGTCCAGACGGTCAAGGCGCATTTTTATGGTAAGATTCAGAAAAAAGACCAGCAAAGCTTCCAGTATCAGTTCTGCATCCGGATTTTCATCTTCACTCCCGATGTTGTTTTCAAACAGGGGTCTGTACTGTCTCACGGTGATGAGTTTTAAATCGATCCTGTTATTTTGACATTTTAAGACAAAATCTCCGGCCGCATGATGCCAAAAAAGTATCTGATCAAATATTTCGACATTGTAGTAACAGGTAAGAATCATGGCAGCTTGCTTGTAAAGATTTGTCACTTGATCGGTGGTAAGGAAATAGTTGCCGTGCTCATGATCCCAGACAACAATTTTGTATTTTTCATCTGCCGGATCAAGGGAAATGTGGAATTCGTTATATCCTTGGAACCACTCTCCTAAAAACATTCCGATTTCATCACCTGCAATAGACACACGACCCTGGCCGTAAACTTTGGGCAGAAATGAAAACGGAAAATCTTCATTAAGCTGTTTTAAAAGACCATATTCTCTTTGAACACAATTTTTGCCTGCATTGGAGATCGCTACATTCAATACAAAGGGTATTGCTGTCTCGTGTAACATGGTTTCAATCCGGGCAGGATGATAAAATTCACCGTGTTTTTCGAGAAAGATTCTTATTTCTTCGATTTCTTCGGATCTTACATCTCGATGCATATGTTGTGATACAGCACGAGTAATGATTTCAGATCTGCCCTGTTCCAGAAAATTGCGAACTGCTGTAAAATAGTCTCCATGGTTCACACAAATACCCGCATCATTCTGCCGTTGCTTTCTGCTCATGGGAAGGAGGGTGTTCCATATCGGGCTGTTTTTTTGGACAGGATTTTTTTTGTGCGATAAAAAATACTTGAATTGCGGCGTGTTGGGCATGGTTTGGGTTCTGGAGATCAAAAATACCACATCTTATTCGAATTCTTTGCGAAAGGCTTGGATCTCTTTTAATAGTTCAGGTGCTACCTCATAACCGAGTTCAACCGCTTTATCCACATGTTTTATTGCCAGATCATATTTCCCCTTTTCGAGATAGACAATTGCCAGATTGTTGTGAGCGATTGCAAAAGACGGCTCAAGTTCCAAAACCTTGAGGTTGGTTTGGATACTTTCGTCGATCAATCCTTTTATCAGATAGGCGTTCGCCAGTGTGGCATAAGCCTGCAAGAAGTTGGGGTTCCACCGTATTGCCTTTTGAAGTGACCGGATGGCTTCGTCAATTTCCCCTTTTTGCAGATGGACAAATCCGATATTGCCGTGGCCTTCGGAAAATCCTGCCCGAACCTTAACCGCCTGCTGGTTGTATGCCATACAGCCGTCAAGATCATCACGTTGCAGGCAGAGACCTCCGAGCTGCACATATGCTTCAGCCAGGTTCGGGCTGCAATGGATAGTTGCAATCAGCTCTTTTTCAGCTTCATCATATTTTTTGAGCCCCAGGAGAGCGACCGCAAGATTGTAACGGGATACTCCACAATCCGGATTTCCGGCGATGGCAACCTGCTGGCGAGCGATATATTCTTCTGCGTTTTTTGCTTTTGGCATAATTTATCCTTTAAATAGATTTTATTTTGCCCTGAAAAACCTGGTCCTTTGGGCCAGGTCAGAGTTCTCCGGCTCTGTCTTGGAGTTTGGTGTCTTAAATCACAAATCCCAAGCGCCAAATTACAAATAAATCTCAAACTCCAAATTCCAAACCGGTTCCCTCCGGGCCGTAGGCCCTATGGGCAGGAGGCAAAGCGATTGTTTTTTTTGTTTGGGATTTTGATTTTCGGTCATTGTTATTTATTTGTTTTTTGGGATTTGTTATTTGGAATTTCAATAAGTCAATGAACTTTCAATAAAGCAAATCCCCTCTGGAGATAACCAAAGTCTGGTCCTTTGGGCCAGGATTCTTTACTTTTTTGTTAACCGGCTGATGAAAACCGCCTGATAATTATAAGATTTAAAACATTTCAGTTGTGGGGTTAGTATGCCAGCAATTTTGGGTTGTCAAGAAAAAAACAGGTTGAAACGGGTCACAAGACTATTGACAGGTCATAATCATTATAATATAAGAATCGATCTTAATTGTGTGTTTAAAAAAAGAGGGCTTTTTATTAATATTTAGAAATTTATCAACAGGAGGTACTCATGGCAGATTTTTATATTAATGTTTTTTTGGATGACGAGAAAACCAAAAAGATTGAAGATGCAGGTTTGGCCGACCATATTACTGAAATAGACGGTAAAAAGGCAATTCAGGTGGATATGACCAAAAAGGAAAAAAAGAAACTCGTTAAAGGCTTTACGGATTTAACCTTCGATGAGGCAAATGCATGTGTTCTTCCGGAAGACGGCGAGAACACTTTGCTGGATATTCTCTCGCAAACGCAGACGATTGACTGTATGAAGGTGGCAATTATAAAACTTTATAATCCGCTTGCCGGACGGGGTATATCCGGAAGAGGCTCAGGGGGCCGCTAATGTTTCCCTGGTATAACGCGCTATAATCGAGACCCTTGAAAGCATTCTATTTTGTTACCGTTATTCGAATTTGAGAAAAAATCCGGTCAAAACAGATGTTTTTCAAGGGTCTCGTACACATCACATTTTTAATTCCTTTTTTGGTTTCCCGTTTTAAATCGATGTTTAGCCGCACCATCCTTTTTCGAGAAATTTCGGGTCGATTTATTAAGCTGTTTCCGGAAATCGCCTAATTTTCCCTTGACATAACCTCTCACTTTATTTACCTTTTCCATATACACTGGTATGGACTATACGATGTTTTTAATGGCAAGAACACTTTCTGTTAAAAGGGGGATGTTATGCTCGCAGGATGTTTCACGGCAATTGTTACACCATTTAAAAATGATACCGTCGACTATGAAGGTCTTGGAAAGCTGTCGGAATTCCAGATAAAAAACGGAATAACCGGGATACTGGCTGTAGGGACTACCGGGGAGAGTCCTGTTTTGAGCTGGGATGAACATAATCGGGTTATTGAGATCGTTGCGGAAAAGTCAAAGGATAAATGTATCTGCATTGCAGGTGCAGGGAGTAACAACACAAAAGAGTCGCTGGAAGGAACAAAGCATGCGGTTGCGGTAGGTGCTGACGCGGTTTTGCTGGTAGATCCTTACTATAACGGACCCAGTTCCCTTGAAATCCGCCGGGAATACATTGCCCCTGTTGCCGAAGCGGCTCCTGATATTGAGATTATTCCTTATGTAATCCCCGGGAGAACCGGTGCGCAGCTTTTACCCGAGGATCTTGCTATTCTTAACCAGACCTATAAAAATGTTAATACGGTTAAAGAGGCCACGGCTAATCTTGATAATATGCGCAGCACAAGAAAATGCTGCGGCCCTGATTTTACCATTCTCTCCGGCGATGATGGGATGACCTTTAACATGATGCTGGATCCTGAGATCAAGGCGTCCGGCGTTATTTCGGTTTCGTCAAATGTTGCTCCCGGTCCCATCTCTGAAATGGTTCGACTGCTCGAACAGGGTGAAGAGCAAGACGCCCAAAAGCTTTTGACGGCACTCGAACCCCTTTTTGGTTTGGTTACGGTTAAAACCATGGAAAAGACGCCCTATGGAGAGGTAGGATGCCGGGCCAGAAACCCACTGGGCTTCAAAACGTTGATGTCGATTTTGGGCATGCCCTCCGGCGGGTGCAGACAACCTCTTGGAAAAATGACACGAAACGGGCTTGAAACGGTTCTTTCGGCTGCGCGCAAAGTACAGGCTGACAATCCCGAAATATTAAAACCGGTTGCCGAATTTTTCAATGTCGATATTGAACAGCGTTTGAACAATCCTTCGAATTGGGACGGCCTTTTTTACGAGGAATATTGATGTAACCTAATTTGATTCCGGATGCCGGCTGTTTGACGTGCCGGTATCCGGGATCACAGTTTTTTTTCTTCAATCAGTTGCACTTTCCTTGGGCTTAAAATTTCCTTTTTTATAAAGAACGTCTTTTAACCATTTAAGACCAAATTCCAGCAGAGCTACCTCATCATCCCTAATCTTTTCAACGGTTGAAGGGTCGATATTATACCGGTTCAAAAATGAGCTTTCAAAGACAAACTGTTTGAACTTATCGATATTGTAACTGACTAAAAAAAACATTTTCTTACTCTCTTCAATAAGCTTGAGATTCGGAGGAAAAGATCTTTTCCTCACAACAAGATCGGTCCAGCCGGCATTAATTTCATCATGGATATCAACGCCCTGATCTTTTCGCCATTCACGGACAGTCCATTCCTTTTTTTCTTCAAAGCCCAGGCAGTGCGGTTCATGTACAAAAAAATAGAATCCCTCATCATCAACACCTTCCCTGTGACTCAGCGACGCAACGCCAAGGGGGTAATAGCGGCAAGTCGTGGGTCTGTCTTCATAGATTATGCACCCGTTATCGGTTACAAATGGGCATGATTTTAAATCATCGTCCATCATTCTCAGAGTAACCATGGGAAGGTCTGTCTTTTCCAAAAGACGAGGAACCGTGTACATTGCCAGAAATTCATCTGAAGGAAGCTGCAAACGGTTTTTAAGCCTGATAATGTCATAAGGAGTCAGTGCGATATTAATATCTCTGCAGCACTTGGTAAAACATTTTACCCCTTTATGACATTTAAACTTGAATTTACTATCCAAGCTAAGTCTTACCGGTTTGATATCGGCCATTCTATCCGATATGGTCATTTGATTTTCCTTTCCATTATGTATTGACGGCTTCGTAAAAAGTCCAACTTCTGCGTTGCGCTGCATCCTTCGTCACTGCAGCGTACTATATGTACGCTTCGTTCCTCAGGATTTGCGCGCCTTGAATTTGGATCTTTTTACTTTGCCGTCGGATTATGACTTTTTACGAGACCGTCAAACTTGATAAACTCGTAAAAAGTCCTAAAACCGTCATGCCGGACTTGATCCGGCATCCAGAACCCATTGAATTTACTGGATTCCGGCTTTCGCCGGAATGACAAAAAAAGGTGTTTTTCGACTTTTTACGAAGCTGTCAAACTTTAGACTTTAATATTCAAAGCGCTCAATGTCAACCTGTGAGAAATATTCCGAAAAGATTTTATTGGCCGGGGTTTCTTCGGAGTGTTAAATATGCTGTTATGAAGATTTTAGGTTCAAGATGTTGGCCTTTTGGAATTGGTTTATTTAATGATACTTCTCAATAAATAGAGAAGCGTAATCGAGATATAATCGATTTAAAAAAAATCTGCCGGCAGGATCGGGCGCATAAACAATTGAAACCCGGAATAAGCAGTGAAACTCACTCCTTTTTATCTGTATGTTCCATTGCGGCAAAATAATTGAAAGTCGCCAGTTTAATTAGGTCTTTCGTCAATCTGGGCTGTATGCGCTGGTACGCTGAGGCATTGACAATCTGTTCGAGTATGTCTCTGGGGTGGCAGCTTCTGAACGGGCGTTTTCCACGAAAATAGTTATTAATTAAATAATCTACAGAAGCATCATTATACTCTATATCATATTTGGGTGCCATAAACTTCATGATGTGCCGGAACTTTTCTTCTGATGGGTCCTTGAGCTTTACTTTATAGGGTATCCGTCTTAAAAAAGCTTCATCCAATAAGTCTTTGGGGTCTATGTTGGTGCAAAAAATAAGCAGCTCGTCGAAAGGGACTTGAAATTTAATCCCGTTGGACAGGGTCAGAAAATCGATTCGCTTTTCCAGGGGAAGAATCCATCGATTCAACAAATCCCGAGGACTGATCCGCTGACGGCCAAAATCATCCACCACAAAGGTCCCGCAATTGGCTTTCATCTGGAGGGGGGCTTCGGAAATTTTGGTCTGGGGATTGTATTTGATTCCCAAGGACTCCAAATCCATTTCTCCTCCCACGATCACGGCGGGCCGGTGGATTTTAATCCATCGTCTGTCGTATTGAAGCCCTTTACTCTCAACAGCTTTGTGCCACTGGGGGTCGTAGAACTTCAGCAATTCACCGCTGATAATCAGTGTTTTGGGTATATAAATGGCATCTTTAAAGCATTTGTGAACTCTCTTGGCAATGGATGTTTTACCGTTTCCCGGTGCACCATACAAGAACACGCCCCTGCCCGAATTAATTGCCGGGCCCAAGGTATAAAAGATATATTTTTCCAGCATTAAGTCATGGAATGCATCTTGTAATTCTTCAAGTCCCGGATTTTCTTTTTGAATGGACTGGCTCTCAACGCTTTTCAAGTATTCAGAGAAAGGAACCGGAGCGGAGCCGACGTAGGCAGAAGATTCGACAGCGATGAGTGCTTTGGCTCGTCCCTCTTCTGTCAAAGTGTATGCGAAATCATTGATGCCGGCATCGGATCTGTAGGTTAGAAACAGTTGCTTTTTTAAATCCGACAGGATCGGTTCAATAATTGCGAAATGGAGACAGATTTCATCAGCAATTTGTCTGCCGGTTATTACCCCCCGACTGAGGAGGAGTTTAAAGATAATATTTTCGATAAGCTTCTCGTTGAGTCCGGTTTGATTCAAATTTTCCGGCACAGGAGGATAAAACTTTCTTTCTGATAGATCCTTTATGGAAATAACCGACTTTTCTTGATATGCAAAGCTCATGTTTGATCCCCTTTAAGTTTTACTATCTGTTTTTCTCAAAAATGCCTGGCTTGTATATTGCGACTTTCTGCATAGGGGAGGCCCTGTTGGCTATAATAAAATATTTGCCGCTTTCTTATAAAAATAGGGTGAAAACGAGTAATACGGATCAGTGTCTTTCGCCAACAATAAGACGTCTTCAACGAATGTTTCCTTTTGTTTATGGTAACAATACAAACAGGTCCAATATTCCCAGTGAAGTTCAACAGCATAATCCAGACAATTGCCATAATAAAGACAAAAGACATTTTTATCTCCTTTGGTGTGGACTGGATTTTCATTGTGATTCATGGCTTGACCCCCTGGTTCGACTTCATGCGATACAGATTTCGGTTAGCTATTGGGCTCTAATTCCTTAAAACGTTGGCATCCTATTTTGCGATGATGATTTTAAATGATTACAAAGAGCTTCCCCAGATTATGTGACAATAAAAGCAGAAATCATGCCAAATTCTTTAGATACCCTAAAAAATATGGAAGTAATTGGATTCCAGGTAGTTAGCTTAAATAGTGGAAATGCAGACTATAAAGAATTTGACAATATTTAGCAGTTATGGTGCCATTCTTTGACAGGTTTGGCATTCGTTTGACGCAATCTATAAGGAAGAAAAAACTGAAATTTTAGGTTTCAATACCGTACAGGCGGCAGGTGTTACCCCAAATTTTAGCGGACAGATACTCGGTGTCTTGTTCTCTGATCATTGCCAGCTTTAGCAAAACAGACCGCACAAAGGCAGGTTCATTCCGCAGGGTGTGGTTTTTTTCAGGTGCGGGCGTAAGGTAGGGGGCGTCGGTTTCAATAAGAATACGATCCACAGGGATAAAGGGTACAAGCTTACGCAAATCCGCGCCCCGTTTTTTGATGGTCACAATGCCGGTGATTCCGATATAAAGGCCCAAGTCAAGATACTGTTTCAGCTCTGTTTTGTTGCCGCTGAAACAGTGAATCACCCCGCTTTTCACATTTTTGAAATAGGTTTTTAGGATCTCGATGAGACGGCCGTTGCTGTCCCGCTCATGAAAAATAACGGGAAGATTCCGTTCAGCGGCAATCTCGAGCTGCCGGATAAGCCACTTTTCCTGGGTTTCTCTGGGTGAGAACATTCGGTTAAAATCGAGCCCGATTTCTCCCCAGGCGTGCACACGGGGATTTTTTGTTAGGTTTATAAGCGTGTTGAGCGTCTCTTCATCGCAGCTTTTGGCGTCATGCGGATGAATTCCCACTGAAGCATACAGGCCGGGGAATGATTCCGCCAGGGAAACGGCCTTGATGCAACGCGGAAGGGTTGTTCCTACAATCATTGCCGCAGCAACACCGGCGGAATTCATGCGTTTGACAACCTCTCGGATATCATCGTCGTACGCCCGGTCATCAAGATGGCAATGACTGTCAAACAGTTTCATTATAGTAGGGGTTGATTTCTCACTTATTCACTATTCAATTTCCAATGTTTCTTAGTTCCGGCTCGTCCCCACTACATATCAAATTCGAGGGGGGTGACCGTTTTAACAAGCTCCAGTTCGAGCATTTTTTCAATAACATCCGAAGGAATTGATACATTTGTTTTGAGAAAAATGATGTTCATTTTCCCGCCTTCTTCCTGTCCCACCTGCATCTGGTCTATGTTAATATTATTTTTACCGAGAAGAGTTGCAAAACTCCCGATGGCGCCCGGCTTGTCATAATTATATATCAGTGAAATATGGCCTGTTGGGATTAATTCAAGCCGGAAATTATTAATTTTTACGATCCTGAGCTCATTTTTCCCGAATATTGTTCCTAATACCGTGTTGGTCATCTCGGTGGTAATCACCCGTACCGTAATCAGGTTGATATACTCCCCGGACTCATCGCTGGTTGTTTCCGTGACCTTTATCCCTCTATCCTTGGCAAGGACCTGCGCATTGACAAAATTCACATCATCCTTGACCACATGAGTCAGCAAGCCTCTTAAAACCGCTATTGAGACCGGGGACAGATCAAGCTCTTTAAAATCACCGGCATACTCAATGACGACTTCCTTTAAAGCGCCTTTGGTGAGCTGAGCCTGGAGACTTCCCATCTGATTTGCCAGGGTCAATAACGGGCCCAGTTTTTTAAGAAGATCGCCGGTTACAGAGGGGACATTGACTGCATTTAAGATGGTATCGTTCTTCAGATAATCGATGATCTGGCCGGCCACGTCGACCGCCACCTTGGTCTGGGCTTCCTGTGTTGAGGCGCCCAGGTGAGGCGTGCAGATCAGATTCTCACAATCAAAGAGCTGGCAAACTCCGGGAGGTTCTTTTTCGAAAACATCCAGGGCCGCTCCGGCGACCTTGCCGGACTGAAGGGCATCATAAAGATCAGCTTCATCAACAATACCGCCACGGGCACAATTTACTATCATTACACTGTCTTTCATCTGATCAATAGCGTCTTTGCCGATCATGCCGGTGGTGCTTTTTAGCTTTGGAACATGTATGGTTATATAGTCAGACCTGCGGTATAACTCTTCCAGGGGAACACTTTCAAAACCGGCTTTTTCAATCTGTTCCGGCGTGACAAACGGATCGTGAACAATTACCTGCATTTTTAGTCCCCGGGCACGATCCGCAACAATGGATCCGATTTTACCAAAACCAATAACTCCTAAAATTTTGTTGTATATTTCTCTGCCCTGGAGTTTCTTTTTGTCCCATCTTCCTGCCTTCAATGACGAGGTCCCTTCGGGTATATTACGTGACAAAGAAAGTATCATGGCGATAGCATGTTCGGCGGTTGTTATAACATTACCCCCTGGCGTATTCATCACAACCACACCATGTTTCGTAGCCGCCGGTATATCGACATTGTCAAGACCGATTCCGGCACGTCCCACAACTTTCAATCGAGTTGCCGCTTCCAAAAGATCCTCAGTTACTTTTGTGGCACTTCTAATAACCAGAGCATCATAGTTTCCGATGATACTTTTAATCTCTTCAGGAGGAAGACCTGTTTTAACATCGACTTCAATTCCCTCTTCATTCTCAAACATTTTAATACCGGCTTCGCCCAGATTATCACTGACCAATATTTTCATACTTTTCCTCCTGAAAAAATAGTTGCCTTTTACGAGACCATCAAAATTAAATGACCATTATATTTATTTTTTTTTGATATTCAAGCCATATTTTCGTATTCCGGCTCCTTTCCGACAAAAAACGTTCCGCAACCCTGAGCCCTGATCTAATAATCAATAATTAACTGTTAACTGTTAATTGTTACCCGTTGTTTATTAACCATTATTCCCTGAACCTCTAAACCCTTATCTAATAATCAATTATTAATTATTAACCGTTGGCTCTCACCTCTCATGCCATAGATTCAAGCTTTTTTTGATACGCTGATGCGCTTCCAACATCGTTCAATGCATTGTAACAGTTAACAATAAATCCAAGGCATTGTTTTGAATGTTGAAATCTTAGAAAAAACGACAGTGCTGTTTCAAACGCACCCAAATTCATATGGCTTATTCCCAGACACAGGCTGAGCTGCTCATTGTCAGGGAAATGCTCAACCCCCTTTGAAAGGATTTGAGCCGATTCATGATAGGCTCTTTTCTTTTGATTTAAGATGCCCAGTCCCAGGTAAGCGCGCGGGTCAGGATGGTAGTTCAACGCTTTTATGTATAATTTTTCAGCAATGTTATCTTTTCCCTTTATGTCTTCATTTAATGCATAATCCCCATGATCAAAGGTCATTCCAAGCCTGGAGCAAAAATCGGCATGCATGGGATAAAATTCTTTTTTGTCGATAAGCTCAATGGCGTCCACGATTGCAGGAAGTAATTCATAATATGTGGTTCTTAATTTTTTCCCAAAGGAGATTACAGCTTCACGGGATAATTTAGTGTCTGTTTCAAAATACTTGATATCCTCAATACGATTTAACCATGTGTCCTCGGATACATTAAATTTTTTCTTATATTGGGAATAGAGTGCGGTTCCCGGAAACAAAGAAAGAACAGAAGAATAAATGACCAACGGTTTGATTTTTTTAATCAAATCGATGCTCTCTTGAATGGTTTTCCTGCTTTCTCCAGGTGAGCCATAGATAAAATAGGCCCGTGGCAAAATGCCGTATTTTAAAGTGCTGTCAAAAGTTTTTTCGATCTCAACCGTTGTAATTTTCTTGTTCAAATAAGCCCGAATTTTTTCAGAACCGCTTTCTATCCCGTAACTGATTTGAACGCAGCCGGCCTTTCTCATCCAGGAAAGGACTTCTTCACTCATATAATTGACCCGGGATATGGCATTCCAGGAGATCCTCAGATTTTTTTCAAGGATTTTTTTACAAATTTCGATTACACGTTTTTTGTTGACGCTGAAAGTGTCATCCGAGAAATAAAAAAAGTTAATTCCCTTTTTGCAAAGAAGTTCGAGTTCCTCAACAAAATAGTCGACCGAATGAAACCTGACCTTACGGCCCCAAAATTTGGGTGAACCGCAAAATGTGCATTTCCCCGGACAGCCACGGGTCAAAGACAGATGTTGGTATTCAAAGTACTTTGCCGGAACCGGAAGCTGATCAAGATCTTGAATATACTCGGCAGGTTTTGTTCGGACAACCTTGCCGTCTTTTTTGAAAGCAATACCTCTGATATTCCCTATATGTTCATCTTCTTTTTTTTCAATGCATCTTATCAGATATAAAAATATGTATTCACCCTCACCCATAACTACATAATCGATTTCCGGGAAATGAGTTAAGAAATGTTTCCATAAAAAGGTGGCGCTTACTCCGCCAAAAACAATTTTCACCTCCGGATTGATTTGTTTGGCAATTTTAGCAATCTCGATGCCTCCCCAACGGTTTGCCTGCAAAATAGAAAATCCTATGACATCCGGCTTTTTTTCAATAAGGATTTCACTAATTTTTTCAGGTGTTTCATTGATTCTGCACCAGTTCAAAATCTCGACATCGTAATGATTTTCTTTGAGTACTGAGCCCACGTAGTACATGCCGATGGGCGGCACCACCACATCTTCGGTGTTGACCCGTTCTTCAAGCCAGTATGGATAGATAAGCAATATTTTCATTTTTCGCTTTTACGGATTATTTTCTTAATTGTAAATTTTGTGTTTTTTATGGCAAAACTTTTTTCATTGCCACTAAGACACCAAGGCACGAATATGAATTTAAATAAAAATTCCCCCCTTTGTGTCTTTGTGCCTTTGTGGCAATTTTTCCCATCTTGTCCGGTGTTAGAGGGTATAATTATGAATTAATAGCTTGAATCTTTATCATAGTCTGATAATAATTTAAACATAACGTATAAAAAAACAGGAGAATGCCTTATGTTTTTATCCCTTATCCAAAAACGTAGAAGTATCCGTAAGTACTTGGTAAAATCCGTTGAGGCCGAAAAAATCGATACCCTCGCTGAGGCAGCGCTGCGTTCCCCTTCATCAAGAGGGTTTAACCCCTGGGAGTTTGTGGTTGTTACGGATAAAACTTTACTCGAAAAACTTTCAAAGGCAAAACCGCACGGCGCATCATTTTTAAAAAATGCTCCTCTGGGAATCGTTGTCTGCGCAGATCCTGAAAAATGCGACGTATGGGTTGAGGATGCTTCCATCGCTTCCATTTTTATCCACCTGGCGGCAGAGTCCATGGGGCTGGGAAGCTGCTGGATCCAGATTAGAAAAAGAATGCATGATCAGACAACAACCGCGCAGGCGTATATCCGCGGTCTTTTAAATATTCCGAAAAATTTAAATATAGAGTCGATTGTCGCCATCGGATACCCTGGTGAAAAAAAACCACCTCACCGGAAGGAAGAACTTCAATATAAAAAAGTTCATCATGGTTTGTACGGCAATTGAACGTCTCGAATATTCTACAATTCATTGAAAATAAAGGTATTTTTAAGACTTATATTTTTAACTCGGACATGGAAAAATGGAATGATGGAATATTGGAATGATGATTTAAAGAAGATGACATTCTTTATTTAATTCCCGTCAAGAGGAATTTTACAATAACCCAACTTTCCATTTTCTCTCTGAGCCGTAGACTCTACGAGCCGGAGGCCCAGAACCCAATATTCCAACATTCCAATTGTGAGCGAAGCGAACGAACTTGTTCATTGACATAAAAGGAGATAGTAATTATTACAGTCAATACGGTGGAAACTCGGCTGATTGAACAACCAATATTAATCTGAACAGAAAAAATGATGAAGAACAGAACGGTTAAGATGGGTCGGAATGACCCTTGCCCCTGCGGAAGCGGGCTTAAATATAAAAAATGCTGCCTTGGAAAATCAAAGTCGGAGCCTGATAACCTCAAGGCCTTATATGCCAAAAAATACAGAATTCGACTCAAGCAGGCAGCGGATATCCAGGACATCAGGAACGCCGGTCGTCTTGTTTTAGACACACTGGATCTGGTAGAGTATGAAATAAGGCCTGGAATTACGACCGATGAGATTAACACCCTTGTACATGAATACACGATTAAACATGGCGCTATCCCTGCACCTTTGAACTATCGGGGGTTTCCAAAAAGCGTTTGCGTTTCCGTAAATGAAGTGATCTGTCACGGCATCCCCGGTGAACGGGTTTTAAAGGACGGAGATATTGTCAATGTCGATATAACGTCCATTTTGAATAAATATTATGCCGACGCAAGTAAAACATTTTTCGTGGGGACGCCCGGATCCCAAGCTCGAAAG
>JAUVTO010000038.1 GCA_030601485.1 Desulfobacterales bacterium
AAAGTCCAACTTCTGCGTTGTGCTGCATTTCGTAATCATTCAACGTACGAAAAGTACGCCTCATGATTACAAAATTTGCACGCCTTGAATTTGAACTTTTTACGAAACCGTCTAAATCGGACTTTTTACGAATTCATCACCATTAGCACATCCTGAAATCAATTCGAGCTGATTACATCTATCTGAAAATCCACAAAAAATCAAAGGGCAAATCCTGTGAAATGGATTTGCCCCTATTGAAAAACGATATCACACGAATTTTAAGGGCACGATATTTTCATCTTTATAGCAGTAAGTACAGGTCTCGGATTGAGGATTTCAAAGCGTAATCTTAAAGATTTTATGGCTTCAAATTTTCAACCTGTAAGGCAAAGTCTAAACATTTAATATAGCGGTTTAAATGTCCTATAAAAGGCACTAACTGTTTTCAAAAGACGTCTCTTAATTGAGTTTTGCTAAAAAATTTACATTTATAACATCTTCGTTATTTACCGTTACTGTAACATTTTCGGGGGTACAAGTATAGTGACGCACAAAATCAATATAAAGAGGTGTAAGAGTATAGGTGCCGTTAGGTACCGCAACTTCATAATATCCCTTATCTGTATTATGCGTAAATACATGAAATATTTTTGAACCATTGCTTGAAAGATCTATTCTTACATTCGATATTCCGATATCATTTTCATCTTTAACCCGTCCAGATATAAAATATCCGTTGCCTACAAAATTAATTTCTGAAACATCACTGCCATTTATGACGATTGTGTGATATTCAGGTTCAAAGGTATAATCCATTGGTGATGTAGGTGTAAGTGTATAAGAACCATTTGGGATGCAAGCAATTTCATAACTTCCATTAGCATACACTATCGCATCCTCGTCAATGTTTTCACCCGATAAGTGTAAATCAATGTCTGATACAGAGGTTCCGAGAGGTCGCCCATTCATGTTAACAACCTTACCTGAAATACAATAAGTGTATTCAGGTTTTACCACTGTAATTGAATCCTTCCCTGTCTTGCCGGCTGGATCCGAGGCCGTAACAACGATAAGATTATCCCCCAATGCCAGAGGAACTGACGCGCTCCAAGTATGGTCGCACAAATAAGGAGAAAATAAAAGATAACATATATCAACACGTTGTGAAGCATTGCCGTTCTCTCCAGTTGTTCTATTCTCCCAGGTGACGGTTACACCTGTATCCTCTGCAGAACCGGTACAACACCTCGACCACGTTGGGCTGATAAATGCTTCACCACTGAGATCCACAGAATTGCAATACTCTGTATAACTCGATTCAGATGTAGGATAAACAATAGTGATTAGTCCATTACTTGTATCGCCGGTATTATCGCTACTACCTCCTCCCCCGCCACCGGAACCAATAATAGTTATTAATCCAAATGTGACAACAAATATTAGGCAAACGTAACGCAAGTTATTCATAAAAGCACTGCTTACTTTTTCCATGATATTCCCATCCTTTTACTTTTATTTGTAGATAATATCACAAAGTAGGCTATTACCGTACCCATGGTAATAGCAGCGAGATCAGAATAATCAAAAGTTCCATGCACAAAATAGTTCCCTGTATTCTCCAAAAAGGGAATCCCTGCAAACCAATCCGGAATTATTTTTAAAGGCAATGAAGTGAACTTTTGACCTAATTCAAAAGCACAGTCTACGAAAAACCAGCTTAAACAAATAATGATGTATCCTCTATTTCTGCATTGGACCAAAGCGGCAGTTATTAATACAAATGAAAATGCATGAATAAATGCAGGAAGGTTATTGCCGATAGAACCGAAAATAATCGGAAGGGTTTTAAATAGACTGATATTAAATGGACTGCTGAAAACAAAATAGGTCTGATCCGGAGAACGATCAACAAGATATACCAAAGTCCCGATAATCAAACTGCTCATACCGATCAAAATTTGGCGTTTATTTATAGAGCATAGAAAATTTTTATAATTTTCTTTCATCTTCATTTTCGGAAACCGTGATTGGGCTTATAGTAACATCTCAATAAATTATGGAGCCTACTGGTGATAAAATGTAAAAGGTCTTGATGTGTTAGGAACACTTATTATATTCAGTTTTTCCCTGAAGATACGAATCGAGCAGCACATGAGTTTGTTGTCCCAAAATACCGAGAGATATCCGCACCGAAACAACCTGATTCCCCAAGTTCAATATCCTTCCACCGATCCTTCTTTCTGACCGCACGCATCCTATCATGTAGTCGTTCGGATTGTAGGCAAAAAGCTTCCAGCTTTGCAGTTATAAGTTGAGGAAAGGGCGAACCGTCGCTTTCGATTGCCAGAAAGGGGAGATCTGCCATTTCCGATAGGACAACTCGAAGCGACTTATTCTTTGGATCGGTTGCCAACTTCTTTTCGCTGACCATGGCCTGGTTAAGAATGGCCTCGGACAGACGATTGGGCATGCAGCCAAAGGGCCCGATGGCGATCACGCCGCATGCGTGTGACGCAATCTCTGCGAGAGAGCTTCCCACTGTCAGGATTGCTTCGCCGGTCAGGTTTGGTGATATAAATGGAATGGCGTTATTCATTATTGCTTTGACGTCGAGTGGCGCTTTATGAACCATACCTGTTTTTGAAAGTATCGACTTGATACGCTTTTCGCGCCGGGCCATGAATTTCTTTCTGACAATGAACGCCAGCTTCTCCATTTTTGTCATCTTGCAATCTACAAGCCCTTTGTCCACTAAATAGTCTGAATAGAGTATCCATTCGGCTATGGGTGAACAGATGGTGGCAAACCCTTTTTGGGCAAGGCACTCGGTCAGATACTGGCGGGATAGAGCATCCCGGCGGACGAATATTTCTCCTACCAGGGCGATGACGGGCACCTCTTCTGGTGAACGCTTCATGGGAATCCGCCTTATCCGTTCAGCTGATTTGCCAAGTTGTGTTTCAATGTGGGAAAAATCCCCTTTTCGGATTTCGTCCAGTATCAAGCCCATCTCTTTATTAAATATTCTGATTGCTGCTTCGATGTTTTCTGCATTGGCCAGCAACATGGATCGAATATCTTCCATGACATCGGAAATAACGATCCCACTCCATAATCTTAGCTGAAAATCATTGCCCAAACCCAAATAGGAATTCTCTGATGTTAGCGCAAACATGGCTATATCCGCTATCTCCAATCTTTTCACCAGATCTTCCATAAAGATGTGGTACTGACCAAATCTACATGGCCCGGAACTTGTGGGCATGAAGTAAACCAGAATCTCGTCTTCTCGTTTTTTGTTTTGAATATAGTTAAGCAAAATTCCCGTAGTGAGTATCAGGGGCAGACACTCTTTACAGGAGGTGTTTGCGCGCCCCAATTTCAATACCGTCTCATCCGACGGTGGATTCGCTACTACGTTGAATCCTTTTCCACGAAATACAGCTGCCAGCGCTTCTGTGCCAATCCTGCCCATAGAAGGAACCAGAAGGGTTACTCGTGGATCGGTCATGGGAATCGACTCGCCCGAGGATGTGATAACTCTGGCTATGCCGTTTTCCAGTATTGTCCGTGCTGGAAGAAAAGTTTGCTTTTTTTTGGCAAGTCTTTTTTCTTCCACCAGTTTTCGGGATGCAGTAACGATGTCAAGAAACGCTTCAACTCGGGTTTCCAGACCCGCGTCGGCCGTATGACTGTCCAGCTCAAGGGTCAGGGAAGGTTTAGAACCCATGATATCCCGGAAATATCCGATAATAAACGAGTCCGGGCCGCAGGAAAAGTTGGTTATAAATGTGCCGAAAAGTTGGGGATGCCGTTTCACTATCCGGGTGGCCTGAAGGATACGCTGGCCCATTCCCCAGTACATATGGCGCTTTGATTTTTCATTATCAAACAGGAGAAAATCGAACGGTATTACCAGGATGCCTCTGGATGCCAGTTTATGAGGAATACCCATGTGGGCTTCTTCAACAAATCCGTTGTATGACCGGCCGAAAATCACCACTGCTGTCTTATTTGGATCGGCTTCCAGTTCCTTTAGAGCCTTTTTCCCGATCTCCCTCATTTCGGCCATGCATTTAATCTGCTGATCGAGTGCTTTCCTGAACGCCCTATCCGCCTCTTTCTTTTTCATTCCCATCTGCATGGCGGTTTCAATCAGAGGTTTTTTGGCCGATTCCAGTCCTTTTGTCAGGTCAAGAAGCGGCGTTAAAACTTTTGTTCCTTTAAGTTCGTCTAATTTTTCGCGAAATGTGGCTTTAAGATAAAAAGTTTCTCCCTGAATAAATGGGCATACCTGGGAACTGGTGTTTCCGTCTGAAGCAGGAACCGCTTTGAAATGGGGCAAAAAAATGTATTCCGGAGGATGTTCCATTTCAAGAAGCGAGTGAAAAAAACCGTGTGAAAGTTCCGCCGGATAACAAAACGCGGCGTTTCTCTGGTCAATTCCTTCCTGAGGGCAGGAATCGGGCACAACCGGTTCAAATCCCAGTTCACTGAAAAATGTTGAATAAAGAGGATAGTAAGTGTTTACCAAAAAACTCCGGTTAATCCCTATTTTCCCTCGAAATTTCTTGGCGTTTCCTTTGGGTAAGTTTTGACCGGATTCCGGGATAACCGTTGCACCGTATTTTTCGAAAACAAGGTGCTGCCGGACCCGAATCAAATCCAGTCGTTGAACATTGTAGGTTATATTGTGCCGTAAATTGTAGTACCGGTTACAGGCGCCGCCAAAGGGGTATTTGGTTCCCTCAAGTTCTATGATGGCAATTTCACACCGCCGGTCACACTTTTCTTTGCCGCCTTTGCAGGTAAACGATTTGCCGTAGGTGACCTCTCTATCCGAAAGAACCTTCAGGTCGAAACGGCTTTTTTGTATCAACCCCATTTCAATTCGCTTTTTTATCTCAAGAGCCACCCCAAAAGCGCCCATCAGACCGGGCTCCGGAGGAACGATGATGGGTTTGCCTACAAGGGATGCCATAGCCAGCGGGATCGCCCGGTTGTAACAGACGCCCCCTTGCATGAAAACCTTCTTCCCTACCGGCCGGTTCCCTTTGACCCGGTTCGAGTAGTTCATACAGATGGAATAAACCAGTCCGGCCACGATATCATCGTGCTTAACGCCCTCGTGGATGGCATTTTTTATATCAGAAGCGATGAATGCGGCACACTGGTCATTGAAGTTGGGCGGATCATGTCCTTTGAGTGCAATATCTGCAATATCTTCCATTGCCACACCCAGGGTCTCAAATGCGGATTCTTCCAAAAACGACCCGGTACCGGCGGAACACGCTTCGTTCATGGCATAATCCGAAGCCACCCCATTGGTAATGTAAGTGTATTTGGCGTCCTGTCCGCCAATTTCAAAGATAGTGTCCACCTGTGGATCAAAATACACGGCAGCGGCGGCATGGGCAATGATTTCGTTAATCACACCGTCTGTGAGGGCATGCAGACCGGCAATCTGACGGCCGGAGCCGCAGACACCCAGCCCCTCGATTGATATTTGAGAGGGATCAACAATTCGGCCAATCTGGTTAAGAATGGAACCATAGCACTGCCGGGAAGCCCCGACCGGATCGCCGTTCGTACGCAGATAAACATCTGCAAGAATTGCGTTGTCCGCTTTTCTCAGAAGAATCGCCTTGGTAGTGGTTGAACCCACGTCGAGCCCTAATATGCACGTATCTCCCGGACGGATTTTTCCTTTTTCAATGGTTTTGAATTCCACTATGTCTTCAAATTGTTGCATGGGGGCAAGTGTATCAAATGATGCAGCATCAGTACGGAACAACTCAGATATACCGGGGAATCCGGCGGTCTCGTGTTCCAGTCCCCAGAGGGCCGCGCCCAGAGCTTCGAAATAAGGCGCTTCCGGAGGAACGATCAGACCGGGAATCTCCTCACGCAGACGCTCGATAATCATATGGTTTCGAGCCGTCCCTCCTGTGATCATAATGTTTTTTCTTTCCACCTTTTTTAAAAGCTCTAAAATTTTATCGGCCATCATCTGGCAAAGACCGGCGGTTACTTTTGATTTGGGCACGCCTTTGTTGGTGGCGTGGGTGCAGTCGGATTTGCAGAAAACCGAGCAACGGCCGGACACGGGATGCGGTTCTATGGAAGCGGCCCACTGGGCTGCCTCTTTAAGTGTTACATTCATCCTCCTAAGTTGCTGAAGAAAGAATTCACCAGTCCCGGAGGCACATTTGTTGCCGGTCAGAACGTTTGAAATTTGCCCCAGACGGTTTAGAACATATACCATAAAGGTTTCGCCGCCCGCAGAAACCACGGCAGGACAGGATACGTCTTCAGGTTTGACAAACCCGTAGGCGTATTCAACCGCTTCGGGTTCGGGTATTGAGGAAAAGGTTACGAAGTTCCGGAACTTTCGCCCCGTGGCCGCAATACGGTCAAATGAGTTCATGTCGAGGTTTTTGATGGCCGACAGCAGTGTCCGTTTGGGGTCCCCCTCGTGCGGATGCAGTGAATATGTAACTATTCGTGGGGGTTTTTTCTCTTGTATCGGGTTTCCCTCACGAAGATTCTTTTCCTGCTCCAACTGGACAATGGATACGGTGGACGCTCCGAGACAAAGACCCAGCGACTTTATGTTCTCAGACGTGCACCTTCCTTTAAGACTCTCATCCGGCAGCACACTCTTTTTTATGTCAGGCTGATCTGTCTTTATGCTCATTGGTTTTCCTCCTCACAGTTTCTTATTGAGGTTCTTGCTTTTGTTTTCCATTTAGAGCAAAAATCGTTCCAAAAATGATGTTTTCCTTGAATTCGTGGAATCAAACCATGCCATTAAATTCTAAAGACAGGTTTGATGTTCTTAATAAATTGATGAATTTTCGGGAAGATATCTCCAGTGTTGGAAAAGAAGTTATGAAATCAAATAATTTTCACATTTTTCGTTTTAACGGTTGTTTCAAGCGGGAAAAAAGTTGTCTAAAGGGTGCAACAAATCTTGACATGATCTTGACATGATCTTAGCTGTATTAAGAGGTTGCTGTTAAACCGGCAAGTTAGAGCATGGCAAGAAATATTTACAGCGCAAAAACAATTGCACCGTTCTGATGAGGTGAAAACGCTATCGTCGGTTTAGTTTCAGACGCCTGTTCAATGCCTGGCGCGTAATTCCCAAACTCAGGGAAGCAATGGACTGGTTGGCGTTTGCCCGTTTCATGGCTTCATCAATCAGGAGTTGTTCGGCTTGTTTGAGCGTTGGCAATTGTTCATGGAAAGAAATTAAAACGCTCTTCTCCTGAAGCAGTTGCTTGGATTCCGTTTCAAAGGTTGGATGCTTTTGAAAAATATGCGACTTGAAGGTCTCCATGGAAAGTTTGCCGGATTTATGACTACTAACCGCATTGAAAACCATGGATTCCAGCTCTCTGATATTCCCGGGGAAATGATAGGTGGAAAGCAGGATTGGCAGTTCATCGGGAGGGGTAGGTTTCTTTTTACAAAGAGCGTTAGACGCTTTCTCCAAAAAGTGCTCCACAAGAATAGGCAAATCCTCTAAACGCTCACCAAGGGTTGGAATATGGATATGATGGTCACAAAGTCTATAGTAAAGGTCCTTACGAAACTTGCCGGACGACCGAAGCACATCAAGGTCCTGATTGGTGGCAACAATTATTCGGGCATTGGAACCCTTTGCAACATCTGATCCAAGGGGATAAAAATCTCCATCCTGTAAAAGTCGCAAGAGTTTTACCTGTGAAGTAGTACTCAGATCACCGATCTCATCCAGAAACAGTGTCCCGCCCGAGGCTTTTTCTATCAGACCGCTGCGGGTCTGCTCAGCACCGGTAAACGCGCCTTTTTTATGTCCAAAAAGCGTGTCTGCAAAAACATTATCATCCAAGCCCGCCACATTTACAGGAACAAAAGTTCCTTTACGGCTGCTCAGCGTGTGGACGGCTTTGGCAACCAACTCTTTGCCGACACCGGTTTCCCCGGTTATCAGTACCGGCCGAACACTGTTCGAAATCGCCTCAATGTATTGAAAAATGGGTCGCATGCTTGCACTGTTTGTCACTATTTCAGAAAATGCCTCGGGATTCTCCAGCTTATCCGAGAGCACTTGGGCCTTTAGCAATCTGTTTTCCCTTTGCAATTCACGAAGTTCCACGGCCCGTTTTACCCCTCCGACAAGACGGCTCTTTTCAACCGGCTTAACCATATAGTCAAATGCACCGTGTTTCATGCATTTTACGGCGGTTTCCACATCGTTTGCCCCTGTAATAATAATGACGGGCACTTCCGGGAAGTCGCTGTTTATCAGCGGGAGCAGCTCTTCACCTGACACATAGGGCATTCTCAAATCCAGCAGCATGACCTCGATCTCCCGCCCGGAAAGCATCGGCATTACATCGCGGCTGTCCTGACTACGGATGAAATTATTCATACTCGCAGAACGGAGTGCAATTTCTAAACTATCCAAAGTCTGTACTTCGTCATCCACCAGCATTACCGGTAAGAGAGGATATATAGACTCAGTCATTCTATTATCCCTTTCAACGTATTGTTTTTTTGATTAACGGGTAAGATAATCTCGGCCGTTGTTCCCTGCCCTATTTCTGATACAAAAGTCATTCTACCACCATGCTCTTCAACAATTCTTGAAGAAATTGACAAACCCAATCCAACGCCTCCTGAATCGTGCTTGGTGGTAAAAAACGGGTCCGTAATTTGCGCCAAACTCTCGGATGGAATCCCCACGCCTTCATCTTTGACTTCGACCACAATATTATTCATCGCTTCATCCCAAGACGTTGAAACAAAAAGACCTCTTTTTGAATCCGGGAGTGCCTGGCAAGCGTTTTGGATTAAATTTATAAAAACCTGTTCAAGCCGTTGGAAATTACCTGACAGCACGGGCAAATCCCTTCCATATTCTACTGAAAAATGACTTGTGGATTTCTTTATCATATTAGAGATGAGTGAGATGGCAGACTTTAAAACAGCATTAATATCCACCGATTGTGTCAAATCGGAAGTATCCTTCCGCACGAATTTCTTTAAGTCTTCAACGATTTGCATGATCCGTTTAGACCCATCCAATATTCCGGAAAACAATATCGGAATCTTTTCACGCATCTCGGTGTAGTTCATACCCCCTATGATAAAATCGCCATTCTTCTCATAGTATTCCTCAAGTATCGGCATAATACTTTCCCATGCTTCCAGCAACGTGGGAGTATTCAGCCTGATAAAATTATTGGGGTTATTAACCTCGTGGGCCAGACCGGAGACAAGCGTTCCCAAAGCAACCATTTTACTGGCCTGAAAAAGCTGCTCTTGATGTAACCTTTCCCGCTCTTCAGCTTGCTTTCGCTCGGTGATGTCGCGTCCAACACCCCTAAATCCTGTGGGCTGACCTCTTGAATCACAAATCAGTGCTACAGAGCACTCGACAATTTTCCTTTTTCCATCCTTTGTGACGTTTTCCCAATCGAATGCCAGGGCGGGTTCCCCTGTTCGATAAACTTCGTTAAAAGTTTTGAATACTTTCTGAGCAGTATCTTCAGTCATAAATTGTCGATTGTTCATACCGACCAACTCTTCTTTAGAATAACCCAGATGTTTGCAAAAAGCCGGATTGATGAAGGTTATATTTCCAGACAGATCGACCTCATAATATCCGTCTTCCATGCTGTTAAGAATATTTCTATATTTCTTTTCGCTCTCATTCAAAGCCTCCTCGGCCTGTACCCGATCGATAATTTCTCCCCTGTATGCTTGATAAGTCTCCTTCAATTCCTTAAACTGCATTTCTGATGTTGTAAAGGCTTTTGAAAAGCGAAGGGATATAATAAATGCCTGGGAAAAAATAAAAATAAAAAGACCAAACGGCGCAAAATATCCGGTCTGGATTACATTTTCAGCATACATCATATCGTTTATGGCTGTAAAAGCTAAAATCATAAAGCCAAGAAGAAAAACAAAGGCCCCGTCTCTCTTTCTGATCAAAGCAACAATTGGCACATAAAGTCCGTATATAATGGCTATCAGGGTTATGATTTGGTATGCTTGAAGTGTATGTGAGAAAACTCTTGCGGGGGTAAAAACCACAGCACATGAAAAAGCACAACCTAAAACTGCTATGAAATGGGAAACTCGTTTTGAAGTTTCCAGATAAAAAAGGGATTGCATAAATAGGATAAAAGCAGGAACGGCAAGATAAAAAGAAAGATATTCAAGCTTGATCATTAATTCCCAGGCTGTATTTGGGAAAAGATGAATAAAATATCTTTCACCTGTAGTGACGAGCCTTAACGCAACCAGAAAACAGAAAATACTAAAATAAAGCGGTGAACGATCCTTTTTTCTGAACGTAAAAAGACCAAGATGGTACAGCGCCATAATAAAAATACTACCCAATAAAAACAGATCAAATTTAAGCCTTTTATCTTTGATCTCCCGAATTTCCTTCTCATGTCCCAACAGGACAACTTCTCTGGCTCCGCCTCGTCTGTGATGAAAATTAGACACCTGGAAAATGATCTCGATCCGGTTTGTTTCAACTTTAAAATCGATTACCTGGGGAAAATATCGAGGAGTTGTTGTTTCACGATCTTTCCCTGCCGTCCCTACTGAACATATCTTTTGTTCATTCAAATAGGCATTAAATGCAGTACCCATACTTAAAAATTTTAAAGCAAATGTTTCTTTTGGGTCATCGAGAAGGATTTTCAAGCGATATGTGGCGTATCCATTTCCAGGAAGATTTTTTCCCTCCAGTTTATAGCTGTTCCAGTACCCCGGTACTTTGATAAATCCGGTTTTTTTGGGCGGAGTTGCTTTGGAAAAATCCATGGGTTTTAAATGTTGTTTCCAGTAGAACTCATACTGGCCTGAAAGGTTAACCGGACCATCTCTTTTAAAATCCCAATCTGTTAGATCGAGAACTCCGTTAACCGCTTTGGGGGGAATCCTTTCTTGGAAATCATAACGGCAGGCAGCAAAAAGTAACAAAGGGAAAATAATTAAAACTAAAAAATAGTTGGGTAAATCAGATCTCATAACCGTAACTTCTCAATAAGTTCTGGAGGCGGATCAATATCATTATTTGACGGTTCCGTAAAAAGTCCTTTTTACATGGATTTAGGAATTTAGGGATTCAGGAATTACGAATTATTTAAGCTTATTGTCAGAATGCTGAATTGGAAAATCCTGTAAATTTTGACTTTTTACGAGTTCATCATTATTTATTATCATTATAAATTGTTTATGTAAATCACAATGAATCAGGGGCAAGAAGCGTCTTGGCCTGATAGAACATTCGATCCATGGATTCTAACTCGAAACAGATATCAATTCTTTCTTTTTCCGATGGGATCTCTTTACCGTACGCAACAATCATCAACCATAACCGGTTCCCGAAGTTAATCTTCAAATACGACCAAATTCAGCAAAATTAATAAGAACGATCCATGCTTTGGCATCGAATTTTAAAGATGCATCTTCACATAACCGAGAAGCTTCCTCCCGGGACACAAAAATAACTTCGATATCCTCAGATCCTTCATTTCTGTCATTTGAAGGGTCTCCATCACATTCAATATATACCATGGAAACGGTTTCATCGGTCATTCCTGCGGATGAAAATATCGAAGGACCGACTTTTAT
>JAUVTO010000022.1 GCA_030601485.1 Desulfobacterales bacterium
GAGGATGTGCGGATAGAATGCCATATCTTTTTAATGGCAAGGTTTCCCGTTATCCTGATGCGAAGATTGTGAACTTAATGCGCCTGAAGGGCGGTTGTTATGCCGAGCTTGAAACCAACGATTCATGGAAAAAAGTATTAGAATATTACAAATATCATATGAGCAAAACAGGTTGGTCAATACGGGTTGAGCGAGAATTTGCAGCACCCCATATGGATGACTTGGAATCAGCCGCATTTTTAGCTCTGTTTAAAGACAATACCGGTTTAATGATCGACACCTATACGTCGGTTAATTGCGATAAAACCCAGATCGCTTTGTTTATGGGAGATTCTGATGAATAAAAAAGGCTTCACGTTAATTGAACTGACCGTTACCCTTGCCATCTTGGGCATAATATCAGCCATTTCCATACCCAGTTATTTTTCCTGGCTTCCCAGGCATAGGTTGCAAACATCCGCAAGACATATTTATGATGACATGAATATGGCGAGATCCAGAGCGGTAAAAACCAATTCAGATATAGGTATAGAATTTAACACGTCAAACGAAAATTATAGATTATTTATAGACACAGATCAAGACCAGGACTTTGATTCAGGCGAAACCGTCTTGAGTACAGGTACGCTGGAGAATGGCGTAGATATTATTGATTCTACATTTACTGACGATACGTATGGATTTAATAGTAGAGGTATGTCCGCCGGTACCACAGGCGATGTCCGATTGACAAATTCAAGCGGACTTTTTTTTGGGGTGCGCGTAACT
This sequence comes from Desulfobacterales bacterium, assembly GCA_030601485.1. Classification (GTDB taxonomy): domain Bacteria; phylum Desulfobacterota; class Desulfobacteria; order Desulfobacterales; family UBA11574; genus S5133MH16. The sequence goes on from JAUVTO010000022.1 coordinate 769, forward strand.
ACTTCTGGCTGTCTCACAATTATAACCAGCACGGATGGAGGCACCACCTGGAGTTAAGGCAAGTTTTAGGTTGAACCCGGTTTTTTCATCATTGAGGATGAGCAATTGCAGGATGGGATTGCACATGGACTCAATCTTTCCAACAGATATCTTCTGTTTTGTTTAAAATTTTCATTTTTTCCTTGACCCCTTCCTTTTTCTGATATAAGAAACCCAGCTTGGTTATATTCTATCTGGTTACGATGCGCTTTTCTCTCCTTGTCAGCAAAGGAAAAAAAGCGCACGGTTATAACATTTCAGGCCTGTGCCGTATTATTGCAGCGTAAGGTTTGTACGGAAGTTAGCATAATTAGGGTAGGGCCTAAAAAAGAACGCGGAGGCACGATCAGATATGCTGACAGAATATTATCCTATCCTCTATACCGTAATTCTCGCCATTCTCTTCGCTGGCGTGACCGTCTTTCTCTCACATATCCTCGGCCCCAGGCGTAAGTTTAAAGTCAAAAACGAGCCTTATGAATGCGGTCTTCCAAGCGAAGGAGCTCAATACACCGATACCCCTGTCAAGTTTTATATCATCGCGTTACTCTTTCTTGTTTTTGAGCTTGAATGCGTTTTCCTGTATCCGTGGGCCGTCTATTACAAGAAACTCGGCCTGTTCGGATTCGCGGAAATGCTTCTTTTTATACTGATTCTTCTGATTTGTTACATTTATGTATGGAAAAAGGGAGCGTTGGAATGGGAATAGAAAATTACCTGCAGGGTGAAAACTATATGGTCACAAGTTTGACTAAACTGGTCAACTGGTCACGGAGCAACTCTGTGTGGCCGTGCACTTTCGGCCTTGCATGCTGTGCCCTTGAGATGATCGCAAGCACACTGTCCAATTTTGACATTTCCAGGTTTGGCTCCGAGGTTTTTCGACCGTCACCCCGGCAGGCGGACTTGCTTATCGTCTCAGGGACACTGAGTAAAAAGATGTCGGTTATGGTCAAAAGGATATACGATCAGATGGCAGATCCCAAATGGGTTATCGCCATGGGAGCCTGCGCTTCTTGCGGGGGTGTGTTTCAAAGCTACGCCGTGGTCCAGGGGGTGGACCAGATCATACCGGTGGATGTCTATATACCCGGTTGTCCTCCGCGTCCTGAAGCCGTGCTGGCCGGTCTTATGAAAATTCAGGAAAAAATAAGGACGGAAAAACTGGACCAGAGGCCGGATTTTGCCGGCTGAACGCTGAAAAAAAAGGATGGAAGCGAATGAGTTACAAAAACGTTATCCAAACTATTCATAAAAAATTTCCGGAAGCGGTTGTGAACGAGTGTGTAAACAAGGGCCAACGGGAGATCACCCTGGCGCAAAGCCAGTTTTATGAAACCATGCGCGTCCTTCAAGAAAACCCTGACCTCCCCTATGACCTGCTCATCGATATACTGGGAATTGACTATACCCCCAGAACGCCCCGGTTTGATCTGGTATATGTTCTCTTGTCAACAAAGGATTTCAGCCGCCTCATTGTAAGGCTTAAGGCGGAAGAAGGGGAAGAAATTCAGAGCGTGAGCCGTATCTGGCACTCCGCTGACTGGGCAGAAAGAGAAGTCTATGACCTTATGGGTGTACCATTTTCAGACCACCCTGATTTAAAACGTATCCTTACCTGGAAAAACTTTGAGGGGCATCCGTTGCGCAAGGACTTCCCTCTTGAGGGAAAAGACTTTGACAAACCTTTTGATCCGGAGACCATCGAGGATTACACGTAAAGGAGGCTTTCTGTTTTCACACGATAGTTGGTCTTTTCAAATAATGATTTCAAATACCATAGTGATATACGAGTGTAGAAACCATGGCTGAAAGCAAAACAATATCCCTGAACATGGGGCCCCACCATCCCGCGACACACGGTGTACTTCGCATCGAACTGGAACTGGAAGGTGAAACCATCGTAAACGCAAAACTCCGCATCGGTTACCTGCACCGTGGGATCGAAAAACTTGCTGAAAGCAGGAACTATCAACAGGTGATTCCCCTTACCGACAGGCTCGATTATGCATCAGCTTCGGCAAATAATATGGGTTACTGCGTGACCGTGGAAAAACTGATGGGGATCGAGGTGCCCAAGCGGGCCCAGTATCTCAGGGTGATCATGGCAGAGCTTGCCCGAATCATGGGCCACCATCTCTGGATCGGCACCCATGCCCTGGACATAGGCGCTATGAGCGTCGTTTTTTATGCGTTCAGGGACCGGGAAATGATCATGGACATTAACGAAGAGATATCCGGATATAGGCTGACCCCTACTTTTTTCCGCATTGGCGGGGTGGCTCACGACGCAACGTCCGAATTTATTAAAAAGGTGCGCGATTTTGTAAAATGGTTCCCAAAGGGTCTTGATGGTTACCATAAGCTATTAACGGAAAACAAAATATGGACGACCCGGACCATGAACATAGGAACCATTTCCGCCGACGAAGCGGTCAATTACGGATTTACCGGACCCAGCCTCAGAGGGTCCGGGATGGCCTATGACGTGCGAAAGGCATTCCCGTACAGCAGCTATGATGATTTTGATTTTCAGATACCCGTAGGGGAAAAGGGGGATGTATACGACCGCTACCTGGTACGTATGGAAGAGTTCAGCCAATCCCTTAAAATTATTGACCAGGCGATTGAAAATCTGCCTGAAGGACCGGTAAATGTCGATAATCCATGGATAAGCAATCCTGATTTAGACGAGGTGCAAAAGGATATCAGTGCGCTGATCAGGCGTTTCATGATCCATGCAAAAGGTTTCGCCGCTCCCGAAGCGGAGGTCTATCAGGCTGTTGAAGGGGCCAAAGGAGAGCTCGGATTTTACCTGGTTGGCGACGGGAGCGAACATCCCTACAGGCTTAAAATAAGGTCTCCATGCTTTTACCTGGCCAGTGCGCTTCCCCGCCTTATGGTGGGGCATATGATGGCGGATGCCGTTGCCATTATAGGGAGCATCGATATTGTTTTAGGCGAGATCGACAGGTAAGATCGGGATTTTTTTATATTCAGACAGATTTCAATTTATACATGTGACCGGAAAAGGGAAAGACGAGTATGGTCAGGTTAACGATTGACGGAAGTGAGGTTGAGGTTCCCGAGGGGACGACGATTCTCGAGGCCGCTGAAAAAACAGGTATCCGTATCCCAACCCTCTGTTACCACAAGAGGCTGCCGCCCATCGAGTCGTGCGATATGTGCATCGTTGAGATTGAGGGAGAGAAAGAGCCTGTTTGTTCCTGCGCCGCTCCGGTTTCAAACGGCCTTGTTGTTACCACGGATTCAAAGGCCCTCCATGAGCAGCGCACAGCAAATCTGAAAAAGATATTGAAATACCACCCCCTTGACTGTCCCATATGTGACAAGGCCGGGGAATGCGAGCTCCAGGATATTGTATACGAATTCGGTATCGAGGATGTTCCGTATGAATCCCGCAAGGTAAAAAGAGATGATACCTACTCCACATCACTGATCCGTTACTGGGCAGACAGATGTATCATGTGCCGGCGCTGCGTCACGGCATGTCTGGATCTCAAACAGATCGGGGCCCTGGAAATACAGGGGGAAGAGGAGAATGCAAGGATCGTTGTGGATCCTGATAAATGCAAGTCCTGCGGGGAATGCCTCATGGTATGTCCCACCGGCGCCCTGACCGAAAATCTCAGCAGGTACAAGGGAAGGCCCTGGCTGGTCAAGAGGGTTCAGACCACATGCTCCTACTGCGGCTGCGGCTGCCAGTTTGATCTGAACGTTCTGGACAACCGGGTTATCGGCGTTACCACCGATGTGGACACGGGCGTAAACCAGGGCAGTCTTTGCGTCAAGGGGCGCTTCGGATATGAGTATATCGGAGACGAAAGCCGCCTTAAAAAACCGCTTATAAAAGAAAACGGCGCCTTGAGGGAGGCAAGCTGGGAAGAGGCTCTTGATACCGTGGCCGAAAAGTTCAAGGCCATCCGTGACCAACACGGCCCGGACAGTATCGCCGGGCTTACTTCGGCCAAGTGTACCAATGAGGAGAACTTTCTTTTTCAAAAATTCATGCGCGCGGTGATCGGGACCAACAACGTGGATCACTGCGCCCGGCTCTGACATTCTTCAACGGTGGCAGGTCTTGCCGTCACATTGGGAAGCGGGGCCATGACAAACCCCATCAGCAATGTCCTCAAGTCAGAAGTTATCCTGGCAATCGGAACCGACACTACGGGTAATCACCCCATCATTGCCAACTACATTATGGAGGCCATACATCAGCACGGGGTCAAGCTCCTTGTGATCGACCCGAGGCGTATCGAGCTGGTGGATCATGCCACACTCTGGCTGCAACACAATCCGGGCTCCGATGTTGCATTGATAAACGGTCTCATGCACATCATTCTTAAAGAGAACTTGCAGGATCAGGCTTACATCGATGAGCGGCTGGAAGGTTTTGAGGAGCTGAAAAGCTGCATTGAAAAATATACCCCGGAACACGTGTCGTCAATTACCGGGATCTCTGAAGAAGACCTTCATGCTGCGGCCCGGCTCTATGCAAAGGCCGATCCCGCAGCGCTCCTTTACACCATGGGGATAACCCAGCACATCACCGGGACGGATAACGTAAAGTCTTGTGCCAACCTGGCCATGCTTTGCGGCAACGTGGGCAAGGAAGGCGGCGGAGTCAATCCGCTCCGAGGCCAGAACAACGTCCAGGGTGCCTGTGATATGGGCGGCCTGCCCAATGTCTTCCCCGGCTATCAGGCAGTTACCGTCGATGAAGTCAGGAAAAAGTTTGCAGATGCATGGCAGGTAGAAGGCTTTCCGTCCACTCCCGGCCTGACCGTCACTGAAATGTTCGACGCCGGCGAGACCGGACAAGTAAAAGCCATATACGTCATGGGAGAAAATCCCGCGCTGAGCGATCCGGACAAACATCATATAGAACATTGTATAGAAAGTTTAGATTTTTTTGTGGTCCAGGATATATTCCTTACGGAAACCGCAAAACTGGCCGACGTTGTGCTGCCTGCAACCTGTTTTGCGGAAAAAAACGGAACGGTTGTAAACACCGAACGCAAGGTCCAGAGAGTTCGAAAGGCTGTGGAACCTCCGGGAGAAGCCAGAGAGGACACCTGGATCATAAGCGAAATTGCAAAACGGATGGGCTATACCATGCCCGCAACAACTCCGGAAAAAATCATGGAGGAGATAAGACTTTTGACCCCAAGTTATAAGGGGATAACGTACAAACGGATTGAAAAGGGCGGAATTAGCTGGCCGTGTCCGGATGAAGACCATCCCGGGACGCCGGTGCTTCACGTGGGAAAATTTGCCAGAGGCAAGGGGCTTTTCTTTGCCATCGATTACATACCGCCTGCCGAGGAAGTCGATGACGAGTACCCATTTCTGCTCAGCACCGGCCGGGTTCCGCAGCACTTCCATACCGGAACCATGACCCGGCGCGGCACCGGCCTGAATCGTCTTTGCCCGGAACCCGTTGCGCAAATAAACCCTGAAGATGCCGAAAAGATGAACATATCAGACGGGGACTACATAGATATTACCTCAAGACGGGGCAGTATAAAAGTCAAAATAAAGCTCACGGAGCGTTCCAGCCCCGGAATGGTTTTTATGCCGTTCCATTTCCATGAAGCTCCGGCAAACATCCTGACACATTCAATTGTTGACCCGGTGGCAAAGATACCCGAGTTTAAGGTCAGCGCGGTCAAGATTAAAAAAGCTGCATGAGGGAGTAATCCAGATGGTTGAATATTTAATCATTCCTGTAATCAAACTAATTGTGATATTCAGTGTGTTCCTCTTTATAGCTGCTTACACAACCTATATGGAACGGAAGGTGCTGGGACATATGCAGATGAGATACGGACCCATGCGGGTCGGGTTTCATGGGCTCCTCCAGCCGATTGCAGACGGGATAAAAAACTTGTTCAAAGAGGATCTTATCCCTGAAAACGCAGACAAGACCGTCTTTGTGTTAGCCCCTGCCATCAGTATTACGGCCGCCGTTATTCTCCTTGCCGTGATCCCCTTGGGCCCTCCGATTACTATCTTCGGCCGGACAATTAACCTCTACATTGCCAACCCCTCCATCGGCATTCTTTTTATTCTCGGATTTTCAACCCTTGGCGCTTACGGAAACATCCTGGGGGGATGGTCTTCAGGGAACAAGTACGGGTACATGGGTGGACTGCGCGGATCGGCCATGATTATAAGCTACGAGATTTCAATGGCATTTGCTGTTGTGAGCATTATCATGATTACCGGCTCCTTCAGCCTGGTCGACATGGTGCATGCCCAGACCGGATTATGGAATGTTTTTAAGCAGCCGGTCGCCTTCCTTGTTTTTCTTATCAGTGGAATTGCTGAATTAAACCGGACACCATTCGACATGCCCGAAGCTGAGTCCGAGCTATGCTGCGGATACAACGTGGAATACAGCAGCATGAAGTTTGCGCTATTTTTCCTGGCCGAATACATACACATGGTTGTTTTCGCCTCCCTGGTCACAACGCTATTTTTTGGAGGATGGCATGGTCCGGCCTTTCTTCCCGGCGTGGTTTGGTTCTTTATAAAAGTGTTTGCCGTGATCTTCCTGTGCATCTGGGTGAGGGCTACTTTTCCCCGTTTGCGTTATGATAAGGTCATGAAACTTGAGTGGAAATTTCTTTTGCCTGTGGCGCTTCTTAATATTCTGGCCACGGGAATGGTGATGGCAGTGTTATGATGACAGGTTAGGGGGAATTCATAATTTCTAAGCTCTAAATATTATACACTATCCTGAAAAAACGGGTAAGATAATGAAAGAAACCGATGTTATCCATGTGAGTAAAGATCGTCCTGAAAAGGGAAAATATGTTAAACCCCTCTTCAGAGGACTTTCTTTTATATTCAAGAATTTTCTCTCAAAGCCGGTGACCCTTCAGTATCCCACCGAGAAGACGCAAAGGAGCCAGCGCTGGAGAGGTCTCCACAGACTCAAGGTTGATGAGAAAGGGGAACTAAAGTGCGTGGCATGCGGCCTGTGCGCCCGGATCTGCCCGTCCGTGGCCATCACTATTGTTCCGTATGAGGAAGAGGGAGAGACAAGGTATCCTAAGAAATTTGTCATAGATGAACTCCGATGTATATTTTGCGGTTTCTGTCAGGAAGCTTGCCCCGAAGGAGCCATCGAGCTGACGGAGGTTTATGATTATGTCGACTACAACCGTAAAGATTTTATCTTTGACATCGAAAAACTGAAAACCCCTGAAAGGTTTCAGTTCAAGGGAAAATAACCCAACGTGCGAATATCTTCTTGATGGAGGATGCTCCTCGAAAACAGCATTTAAAAAGGGATTTTTTTCATGGAACAGGCACTGATATTGATTTGTGGCATCATCGCGATCGCCACCGCGATAATGGTCATATTATCCCGAAATACAGTTCACAGCGCAATGTGGATGGTCGGAAACTGCTTTATTATTGCGGTCCTGTTTCTTTTGCTTCGGTTTCAGTTTATCGCAATTCTGCAGATAATTGTTTACGCAGGCGCAATCATGATGTTCATTATTTATGCGATTATGATGCTAAACCTGCGACTTTCGGATGACAGTGCAGATATTGTTAAAAACCTTTTAAACGGACGTTATTTGCTGCTGGCCCTTTTATTTATCGGGATTGTTATCCTCGGTGTGGGGTTCGGTCCCATGGCTTTAAAAGGAACGATGACAGATCAGGCCATGATAAAATTCGGAGAGGTGGAACTGCTTGCAAATTATATATTTTCCGAGGGACTTCTCCCCTTTGAACTGGTGTCGGTTCTTCTGACGGCAGCAATTGTGGGCGCTATTTACCTGGCCAAGAAAAATTGATTTTTTGATCGAAAAATAGGGTGTTACTGTAATGGCTGAATATCAAAACATTTATCTCATTTTATCGGCGATACTTTTTACAATAGGCTGCGGCGGGGTGATTACCCGAAAAAACGCTATTGTTGTCTTTCTGAGCATAGAGATCATGCTCGGGGCCGTTAATCTTGCCTTTATCACCTTCAGCCGGGCCAATAACTCCCCTGAAGGGATATTCATGGTAATGTGCATCATGGCCGTTGCAGCGGCCGAGGCAGCGGTCGGACTGGCAATTTTTGTTCTTTTGTACAGGCAAACCGGCTCTATCAATATAGACAAGTTTAACCTGCTAAAATGGTAAATCGAGGTTTATGCAATGTTTGATTATGTATGGTTGATTCCTTTCTTGCCCCTCGTTGGAGTGCTGGTAAATGGACTTTTCGGCCGTCGTATAGAAAAAGCAAACAAAAGCATTATACACTGGATCGGCTGCGGTTCGGTGGGGCTGGCTTTTTTGGTGACGTTCATCATCTTTATTCAGATGCTAAGGCTTGAACCTGACAAGCGTCTATACGATTATACCTGGTTTACATGGATGGAGTCCGGAAATTTTATCGTCACAGTAGGATACCTGATCGATCCCATTTCAATGTTTATGTGCATGTTTGTCACAGGAGTCGGCTTTCTGATCCATATATATTCAATCGGTTACATGTGGCATGATGAAGGGACGTACTTCAGATACTTTACATACCTTAATCTATTTATGTTTTGCATGATAAATCTTGTGCTGGCGGACAACTTCCTTCTGATGTTTTTGGGCTGGGAAGGTGTCGGGTTATGCTCTTACCTCCTTATCGCGTTCTGGTTCGGCAACAAGGAGTTTGCGATTGCGGGAAAAAAGGCCTTTATCACCAACAGGATCGGCGACTTTTTCTTTGCCATCGGCATGCTGCTTTTGATTGTGAATCTCGGAAAACACGGGATGTGGTCGATAAAATACACTGACGTATTCGCCCATGTTTCCCTGCTGTCGCCGGATCTTATCACGCTGATATGCATTCTTTTTTTCCTGGGATGTACGGCCAAATCAGCCCAGATTCCTTTATATGTATGGCTTCCTGACGCCATGGCCGGCCCCACTCCTGTCAGCGCGCTGATCCATGCCGCAACCATGGTCACCGCAGGCGTGTATTTTGTGGCTCGCTGCAACATCCTTTATACCATGTCTCCTCTTGCCATGCAGGCTGTTGCCATTGTGGGCGCCCTGACCGCATTCTTCGCCGCCACCATAGCCTTAACCCATAACGACATCAAAAAAGTGCTTGCTTACTCAACGGTCAGCCAGCTCGGGTACATGTTTATGGGTCTGGGTGTGGGCGCCTTTGCCGCAGGTCTTTTTCACGTTTTGACACATTCCTTTTTCAAGGCCCTTCTCTTTATGTGCGCAGGCTGTGTCATACATGGCATGAGCGGCGAACAGGATATGAGGTATATGGGCGGGCTACGCAAGAAAATGCCGGTAACGTTTTATACCATGGTAATCGCAACCCTGGCCTTAATCGGGTTCCCGGGGTTTTCCGGTTTCTTCAGCAAGGACGAAATACTCTGGATGGCCTTCAGCAGCCCTAACGGAAATATTATGCTGTGGCTCATTGGCGTTCTTACCGCGGCCATGACAGCCTTTTACATGTTCCGCCTCATCTTTATGACCTTTTTCAATGAATGCAGGGCATCAGAAGAGGTGCGCAAACATATTCATGAAGCGCCCAAATCCATGACCATCCCTTTGATCATACTGGCCTTTCTTTCTGTGGTTGGCGGGTATATCGGCATCCCCAAGGCCCTTGGCGGGAGTAACATTGTCGAACATTATCTTAAACCGGTTATCGGGCTTGGAGACGGAAAACTCTTTCAAGATGCCACGGGCACGGCAATAACACACGGGGCGGAAGCAGCCGGACATCATTTTTCACACATGATCGAATACACATTAATGGCAATTACGACAATAATTGTGTTTGCAGGAATCTTTTTAGCATACACGATGTACATGAAAAAGAGGACTATTCCCGAGAAACTCGCTGAAAAGCATTCCTTGTTCTACAGGCTTCTGCTCAACAAGTGGTATATTGATGAACTGTATGAGTGGAATGTAATTAAGCCGCTTCATACTTTCAGTGTCTTTATGTGGAAAATTGCTGACGTTATAATTATAGACGGCCTTGTAAACAAAACGGCTCAATTTTTCATGTGGTGCGGCAGTATGCTGCGTCACATCCAGACCGGGTATGTGCAACGCTATGCGATAACTTTAGTAGCGGGCACGGTGGTTATTGTCATGTATTATATCTTTTCACTGTATATTTAGGATGGGGCCTCGTTAAATAGTAACGGTGGTAAGTCGTTAAGATGATCCGATTTTATGCGGACTACATCTGAACATAGCAACTTCTGGAGATAACAGAATGAACCAGCTTAATTTCCCGATCATCAGTTTCATTATTTTCTTTCCCCTGGCCGGGGTGTTGATGCTTCTTTTTATACGGGGCGATAAAAACAAGAATTATGGTCTGTTGCGGAAAGCCGCTTTTGTAATATCCCTTTTTGAATTCTCAGTTTCCCTGGCGTTACCGATTTACTTTAATTCCGAAACTCCGCATATGCAGTTTGTGGAGCATGTACCCTGGGTCAAGAGTATGGGGCTTTCTTATTTTGTCGGCATAGACGGAATAAGCCTCTGGCTGGTCGTGCTTACAACTTTTCTTGTTCCTTTGTGCATGCTTTGCTCATGGACGTATATTCAAAAAAACGTCAAGGCGTTTCTGATAAGCATGCTTTTTCTTGAAACAGCGATGATCGGTGCCTTTGTATCTCTGGACCTTGTCATTTTCTTTATTTTCTGGGAGCTTATGCTCATTCCCATGTTCCTGCTCATAGGCGTCTGGGGCGGATCGAGGCGCATCTATTCCGCAATCAAGTTTTTCCTGTACACGGCGGGCGGAAGTGTTTTCATGTTTGTGGCTATCCTCTACCTCTATTACTACAATTACACGACCACCGGAATTGCCACTTTCAACCTTCTTGAGCTTTACAAGCTGCATATACCGGTATCCATCCAGTTCTGGCTGTGCATTGCGTTTTTCCTGGCTTTTGCCGTCAAAGTTCCGATGTTCCCCCTGCATACATGGCTACCGGACGCCCATGTCGAAGCCCCGGCTGCCGGAAGCGTTATCCTTGCCGCCATTCTTCTTAAAATGGGAACTTACGGTTTTCTGCGATTTGCAATGCCGCTTTTTCCTTATGCAGCACATCAGCTCCTACCGGTTATCGCAGTACTGGCGATCGCCGGAATTATCTATGCGGCACTTGTGGCGTGGGTCCAGCCGGACATGAAAAAGCTCGTGGCTTACTCCAGCGTAAGCCACCTGGGGTATGTGATGCTCGGGCTTTTTGCTTTAAACATGCAGGGTATTGAGGGGGGCATCTATCAGATGCTGAATCACGGCATCAACACCGGCGCCCTGTTTATCCTTGTGGGGATGCTATATGAAAGAAGGCATACTCGGATGATGGAGGATTTCGGAGGCCTCGCAAAAGAAATGCCGATCTTTGCCACTTTCTTTATGATCGTAACACTTGCAACGGTTGCCGTTCCCGGAACAAACGGCTTTGTGGGAGAGTTCATGGTCCTTGTCGGCGTCTTTAAGACGTATCCGATTTACGGTGTTTTTGCAGTCTCAGGAATGATCCTCGGGGCAGTCTACATGTTATGGATGTATCAGCAGGTGATGTTCGGACCGGTTGATAAAGATGAAAACAGAAATATTCCGGACCTGAACATGCGTGAGATAGCCACCATGCTCCCCATTGCCGTGCTTGTTTTTGTGATGGGAATTTTTCCGGGATATTTCATGAGAAAAATGGACGCTTCGGTCTCCCTTTTTATCAGCCGATACAACAAAGACTATGAAATGTATGTCCAAGAGGTGACCGGAAAAACCAATACTAACCTGGCGATAAAAAATGCCGCTTTGATACTATCGCAGGATCGATCCGTAAACCCGGATGAAATAATAAAAGACAGACCGTTGTAAAATAACGGCTTTTTTGCACAATACATTTGGAGGAATGAATGGAGACGTTGGATTTTACTCTGCCGGTAATAAGCTTCCAGGCTGTTTGGCCGCAGATTATTCTTGTTGCAACTGCATTATTCGTACTTCTTGCTGATGTCTTCAAGAGGAAAGAAAAAACTGCTTTAATCGGTTTTATGTCGCTTGCCGGCTCTATCATGGCATTAGCCTGTCTGCTTGTGACGTGGCCGACCAGTGGCGGTTCTTCTTTCAGCGGGATGGTTTTTACAGACGGCTTTTCTTTCTTTATAGCTCTGATCATCTTACTTATTTTAATTCTAACCATCATGATCTCCATCAACTACCAGAAATTTTTCTCACGGATAAACTGCGGAGAGTACTACGCCCTTATCCTTTTTGCTACTTGTGGAATGACCCTGATGGCGGCCGCAGGAAACCTGATTCTGATTTTTGTGGCGCTTGAAACCATGTCGGTATCTATTTACGTGCTTGCCGCTTTTCATAAAGATAAGCTCCGGTCCGCTGAGGCGGCCTTAAAGTACTTTCTGCTTGGAGCTTTTGCCTCGGGTTTTCTTCTTTACGGATTTGCACTTATCTACGGAGCAACCGGAACGTTGGATATTGTAAAGATCGGTAACTTTATATCGAGTCATCCGAATATACTGCATTCAAAACTTCTTATTGCCGGTTTGGTGATGATGACTGTGGGATTCGGCTTCAAGATTTCAATGGTTCCGTTTCACATGTGGACGCCGGATGTTTATGAAGGCGCCCCCACCGTGATAACCGGTTTCATGGCCACCGGCGTAAAGGCAGCTGCTTTCGCAGCTCTTATCCGGGTTGTCCTTGTCCCCCTCATTTCTCTTAAAGTGGACTGGATCTCCATCATGTGGATTGCTGCCTTCCTGACCATGACCGTCGGGAACATAATCGCCCTTGCTCAGGACAACATAAAACGTATGCTTGCCTACTCGAGCATCGCCCATGCCGGATATATTCTCATAGGGTTTGTGGCAGGAACCGGCCTTGCCCAGGCCGGGATGCTGTTCTACCTTATGGCATATGCGTTTATGAATATAGGGGCCTTCGGTGTTGTGGCGCTTTTAGGGAAAGAAGAAGGAGAATATGACCAGATCTCCGATTTTGCAGGGCTCGGGTTTAAATACCCGGTGATGGGCGTGGCCATGGCGGTCTTTATGTTTTCCCTTGCCGGAATCCCGCCCTCTGGCGGATTCATGGGTAAATTTTATATATTTACCGAAGGCATAAAAGCCGGTTATATCTGGCTGGTCATATTCGGTGCCATAAACAGCATCATTTCGATTTACTACTATCTCAGGGTGGTAGTGGTAATGTACTTCCATCCTTCCGAAGGGATTGTTACCATGCCGAGACCTTCCCGGACCACCGTGCTTGCCCTTGCCATTGCATGCTGGGGCGTCCTTTTGATGGGAATATTCCCCTCATACTTCTGGTCCTTTGCAACAAGTTGCGTGTTCACCCTTATGTAGCAAAAAGACAAAATCGACTTGTGAGAAATATGGGTTAGGTGTTTTTCCATCCCAGATTTAACCCTAACCCTGTAAAAATTGAGGATGCCGAAAAGCCAAGAACCCTTCTATTTTTAAATAATTTGGACAGTTCTCATTGCAATCAATATCTGCTCTCTCTATCGAACCTCTACTATTGATGGATTCGTAAAAAGTCGAAAAACACCCTTTTTTGTCATTCCGGCGAAAGCCGGAATCCAGTAAATTCAATGGATTCTGGATGCCGGATCAAGTCCGGCATGACGGTTTTAGGACTTTTTACGAAACCGTCTAAATCGGACTTTTTACGAATTCATCACTATTAAAGCCATCGCTATAGATTATCCAGATACCGATTTAATAAGGATTGAATGTCAATTTTTCCGGAACGGTCCGGAGATTACGCCCGTTATGTGCATAGAAAATTGTGCATACTGCACAAAAAAATGTGCACCAGAGAATCCTTATAAAATTAAATGGTCATGATATCAAGGGGTTAATTTTGGTATATTTGTTGCGTTGTTCTTTTTTTCCGCTGTTATTATCAACTATATAGGAGAAAAAAAATGCAAAAAGATTTCCATTACTGTCTTATAAAAGTTTTAACACAAAAATCCGGTTTTTCGCCGGAAGACGCACAGATCATAGCCTATGCCTCCCAGTACACGGATGATGCCGTAGAACATCTGCCCTTCCGAGT
>JAUVTO010000160.1 GCA_030601485.1 Desulfobacterales bacterium
CCCATCTTGTTTCAATGAGATGCCTTTGATAACATGATTGTTTTGGAAACTAAGGTTTTTGGACGTTTTTTGCTGACGGTCCGCGATCGCTCTCTTCCACGTCAAAAGTCACCCGTTCTCCTTCAGCCAGGGTTTTGAACCCATCCATATTAATGGAAGAATAATGGACAAAAATATCCGTACCATCTTCCTGCTCAATAAATCCAAACCCTTTTTTGTCACTAAACCACTTCACAATCCCGTTCGCCATAATTCTGACCTCCTTTTAAATCCTCTCATTTGTAGTCCCAAGCTTCAGGTCGTCACGCCGACAAAGGGAAAAATCCTTTAGAGCGAAATCAACCCGCAAAAACCGCCGGGCCTTTATAATACCTATAAATCAATAAAATGTCTTCATGACAAATCTCAAGGTAAATGTCAAGGTAAAATAGTTCCCGAACCGGTTCATGTTTCGAAATTAACCTTTATATACCGGGGCTCAAAGCGACCTGTCGGTTGTTTCTTTTAGATTGTGTACCAGCCGGAGAGGATATCTGTTGCCTTGATCAAATTCAAGCTGCAGGCGATATTTATGAGTCTGTTGATTAATGAGGATTTTCGTTCAAGATCAAGCCTCCGGCCCGTAGGGCCTACGCCCCGGAGGGGCATGCGAAAAAAATAACCACAGATAGATTACCCATTTCAATTAACGTTGCAATCTTCTTTGACAATTTCGTAAAAAGTCGAAATTCGATGGCAAAGTAAAAAGCTCCAAATTCAAGGCGCGCAAATCCTGAGGAATGAGACGTACTTATAGTACGCTGCAATGACGAAGGATGCAGCGCAACGCAGAAGTTGGACTTTTTACGAAGCCGTCTTCTTTTCTTTTAACATCTTTTAATAAGCAAGATTATTCTTTGGGGTGGCACTCGATGCAAGCGGTGGGGCCGGTTTTAGGCAGCTTCGCTTCATGCGTCGTAAATGACATTTCCATTTTTTTTCTTTTGATTTTTATTTCTTTATGGCACCCGATACAGCTTTGATGAAAGGCATATTTGTAATACTTTATGCCCGTATCCGTATAAGCCAGGTATTTTGTAGGCTTTTCCGGTGACTTAAGCAGATCATGACAATTTGAAGTCGTACAATTGGTAATTTTGGCATTCCCTTCCCATTTGTGATGACAGGTTCGGCAATCATAAAGAAAATGCTTGGAATGATTGAATTCAACAGGAGACTTCTTCTGTTCCACAGACGCATCCGGTTTAAGTATGATAACCCCCATGGGCACGCACATATCCTCTTGATTTTGATAATTATATTCTGAATTCTGGCCGGCAACTTCAAGAGATATCCCTAAAACAAAAACCATAATCAAACACAATATACCGATTCGTATTCTATGCATCCTCTTCCTCCTCATAATAAAGAAAAAAAAATTTGCCCTATATTATATTTCTAATTAAAAATTTCAATAAAAAAATGGTTGTCCGGTTCTTTTTTTCCAGATATTATGGATTTCGTATTATTATTAGAAATTCCGGCTTCACCGCTTATAGTTACTTGACAAAAAGTTTCAACTCAGGTAAGGGAAAAAAGCTTGTTCCAAACAGACTGAGAAAAAAGTTGTTTAAGTTTTAAGTGGTTAATTAACCGAGGGCAAACACATAAAACTTTAACCAATAATCATAAAGGCCATAATGAAACTTATATTTTGGTGGTGGTGGCGAAGTTAATGAAGCTTGCTCACCATTCTGAGTAAAAATAAAAAATTTAGAGCTGTGAGAAGCTTCGCTAATCGAGACAGAAGTAGCTCATAGCTCTTTTGATTTAAAAGCCGGTGCTTCTTCTCAAATTACCGGCTTTTTTATTCTAACTTGACAGTATAGGAATTTCCTTTTTTGGACACAGATGAACACAAATTATCAAGATTCTTAAATTGCAAAATAACAATATTATCTGTGTATATCTGCGAAAATCTGCGTCCTATTTAACTGGAGGCATTTATTATGAGTTTTATTCCTTATGATTTAAACGATGACAAATTAAAAAAAATTCAGCGTGAAGGCCTGAAATGGACGGTCGGCCACGCTTACAATAATTCGCCCTTTTACAAAAAGAAATTGGACAATGCAGGCATACGACCTGAAGATATCCGATCGCTTACAGATATCAAACATCTTCCTTTCACCGATAAAGATGATTTACAGCAAGAATACCCTTTCCCTTTGAGGGCAGCGCCTTTTGAAGATATTGTCCGCATTCATGCTTCTTCGGGGACCACCGGGAAGCGCAAGGTGCTCTGCTACACCCAAAGAGATATTGATGTATGGGCTGATATTTTCGCCAGATGCTATGAGCTTGTCGGCTTAACCCGAGAAGATCGTGTTCAGATCGCCGTGGGCTATGGTTTATGGACTGCGGGTGTGGGATTTCAGGCAGGATGTGAACGGTTCGGCGCCATGGCAGTGCCTTTAGGACCTGCCAACGCGGAAATGCATTGTGAAATGATGGTAGATATGCAAACCACTGTTTTCTGTTCCACGGCATCCATGGCTCTTCTCATGGCCGAGGAGATTCACAAACGCAACCTCTTATCCGGCATCAAATTGAATAAGATTATCCTTGGAGCGGAACGCCACAGTCTTTCAATGCGAACACGCATCAAAGAACTGATGGGTGTTGAGCATATTTTTGATATTTACGGGCTGACTGAACTTTATGGGCCGGGTACAGGCATCGACTGCAGGCATCACAATGGAATCCATTACTGGGCTGACCATTTTATTTTTGAGATTATCGACCCGGAAACACTAAAACCGGTTCCTTACGGCCAACAGGGAGAACTGGTTGTCACCACCTTGAGCAAAGAAGGAAGTCCTCTGATTCGCTACCGAACCCATGACGTTACACGCCTTTTTAATCATAAATGTTCATGTGGCGTGCCCTTACCCATGCATGATCGGATCCTCGGCCGTACGGATGATATGTTTATATACCGGGCGGTAAATATCTATCCAAGCCAGATCGGTCATGTGCTGAGCCGGGTGGACGGGATTGGCAGTGAATTTCAGATACATCTCAAACAACGGGAAAGCGGACGGGATATGATGCTGATCAAGGTTGAACGGGGAGCTGATACGGGAAACGCAAATGACATGCATTTGGCCGAACGCCTGGAAACGGAAATCCGACGCAAAATATTGGTGAGGTGCCGGGTGGAGATTTTGGACCATGGAAACCTGCCTCGCACGCAGCGAAAGAGCCAGAGGGTATTTGATCACAGGAATAATAGTACAACCGAGGCTTAGGGTTCGCGAAGAAATAAATTTACAATTTTGGCAGTTGAGGAGTGACGTTTATTGTGAGCAATTCCAATTACATCCTTGAGCTAAAAGATATATCGAAAAACTTTGGAGGGTTACAGGCCATAAACCGGCTGTCCTTCCAGGTTGAAAAAGGCCTGATCTTCTCCATTATTGGCCCAAATGGCGCAGGAAAAACCACAGCCATTAACCTGATTACAGGGATATATCCTCCCGGTTCCGGTGATATCTTTTTCGAGGGCCAAAAGCTGATTAGAAAACGCCCTTATCAGGTGGCCCATATGGGTATCGGTAGAACTTTTCAGAATATCCAGGTCTTCCGGAATATGACGGTTCGAGAAAATGTCATGGTGGGACTTCATACCAAAAGTCATTCCGGATTTTTAAAATGCCTTCTGCAGACGCCTATGGTGCGGAAAGAAGAGAAAATTATTCGGCAAAAAACCGATGAAACGTTAAAATTTTTAGACCTCGATTCAAAGGCGGATCTGCGTGTGGCCGGCCTTCCCTATGGAGATCAAAAACGGGTGGAGATTGCCCGCGCACTGGCTATGGAACCCAGACTTCTTTTCCTGGATGAGCCGGTGGCCGGCCTTAATCTACAAGAGACAAAAGAGATGTCCCGCACAATTCTCAAAATCAGGGAAAAAGGGATAACTATTATTCTGGTAGAACATGATATGAATCTAATAATGGGCATCTCAAATATTATTACGGTGCTGAATTACGGGGAAAAAATCGCAGAAGGGAGTTCTAAAGAGATACAAAACAATCCTAAAGTTATTGAGGCCTATCTGGGAAAGGAGTTTTAACCGGTTTTGCTTAAAATAGATGGCATAAGTTCCCACTATGGAGGGGTTCAAGCGCTTGATGAGATTTCTCTTTTTCAGGGGGAGGGAGAAATTTTGGCTTTAATCGGTGGAAACGGCGCCGGCAAGACAACACTTTTAAACCTTATTTCCGGCATCATCAGGCCATCCCGTGGAAAGATACTATTTAAAGGAGAGAATATCGTATCTTTTCCCCCTGAAAGGATCGTTGAGCTGGGTATCATTCAGGTTCCGGAAGGAAGGCATCTTTTCGGGCCGTTAACGGTCCTGGAAAATCTCGAATTAGGAGCCTATCGGAGGAGAAGAAAGCAGAACAAGAAAAAAATATCAGAAGATTTTAAATACATATTACAGCTTTTTCCTGTTCTTGAAAAACGGCTGAATCAACGAGCGGAAACCCTTAGCGGTGGAGAACAGCAGATGTTAGCCATCGGCAGGGGATTGATGGGAAAACCGGTCCTTTTGCTCCTGGATGAACCGTCGCTGGGCCTTGCGCCGCTGGTGGTTCAAGAAATCATCTCTGTTATTGAAAGACTCAGAAAGGAGGGAACCACCATTCTTCTGGTAGAACAGAATGCAAGAGCAGCTCTTAAAATATCTGATCGAGCTTATGTACTGGAAACCGGAAAAATTCGGCTTCA
>JAUVTO010000218.1 GCA_030601485.1 Desulfobacterales bacterium
CGAAGAAATTTTTAAAGGGCTTGCCTGCGCCTGTATCGGGACCGTAACCCATGAACCCGATTTCATCATAACGGGGATTGACAGAAGGCCGCTTATTAAAATTCCCGTGCAGGAACTCAAAGACACCTGGAAAAAACCCTTTGGGGAATTGATTTAGCTGGGTATTGGATATTAGTTCCTAAGCTCTGAAATTTGTGCTTCTTGTGACAAAGAAATGTTTAACCAATTAAGTGTGACGGTCTCGTAAAAAGTCCTAAAACCGTCATGCCGGACTTGATCCGGCATCCAGAAGCCATTGAATTTACTGGATTCCGGCTTTCGCCGGAATGACAAAAAAGGGTGTTTTTAGACTTTTTACGAAACCGTCTAAATCGGACTTTTTACGAATTCATTAAGTGTAAAGTGATCTAAAGTGCCTAAAATTAAGGAATACTGCCAATTTGTATAAAAACTGGAGCGTAGCGACTCCTTAACTTTAGTCACTTCAAACTTTAGTTCACTTTAGTCACTTTTTCGGCTTGGCCGGGTAATGGAGAGATTAAATGAATAATGTAAGGGCTCTTGTCCTTACCGGATACGGTTTGAATTGCGATAATGAGACAGCTTATGCCCTAACCCTTGCCGGCGCCCACGCCCAAAGGGTTCATATTAACGCTCTTATCCGCGGATCGGTGAATCTAATCGATTTTCAGATTATGGTGTTCGGAGGAGGATTCAGCTGGGGGGACGATCACGGTGCAGGCGTGATCCAGGCGGTCCGAATGAAGACAAATCTGGGAGATAAAATTTTGGAGTTTATCGATGCCGGAAACCTTGTCATAGGCATATGTAACGGATTCCAAACCCTTGTCAATCTTGGCCTTTTGCCCGGTTTTGACCATGACTACACCCGGCGATCGGTTGCGCTCACATTTAATGACTGCGGGAATTTCAGAGACGACTGGGTTACATTAAAGGTTGTCCGCAAATCTCCCTGTATATTTACCCGCGGAATAGACCGGTTGGAACTTCCCGTAAGGCATGGGGAAGGAAAATTTTATGCCGACCCAACCACCATCCGTCGTCTGATTGATGATAACCAGGTGGTGCTCCGGTATGCAATGCCCGACGGCGGACCCGCAGACCTGAGGTTTCCTTTCAACCCCAATGGATCGGTTCATGATATCGCCGGGATATGTGATCCCAGCGGTCGGGTTTTCGGTCTGATGCCCCATCCCGAAGCCTTCAACCACTGGACCAATCATCCCGATTGGACACGAAACAAGGAAAAGCAAAAACGCCGGCAAAGTAAAACGGAATCCGACTCCACCGTCGGCATACAACTGTTTAAAAATGCGGCGGAATATATCCGTAACAGATTTTAACTGTCAAGTTAAATAGGACACAGATTTTCGCAGATATACACAGATAATATTATTATTTCTTAATTTAAGAATCTTGACAATCTGTGTTCACCTGCCCGCTTGTGCCTTGCAATGGCAGGCGGGTCTGTGTCCAAAAAAGGAAATCCCCCTACTCTTAAATTATTTAATAGTAATATAAAATTTATTTATAGTTTTTCCGGCGATCATATTGCACTTCAAAACTAAGTTTTTCATTTCTAAAATCCATATTATTTCTATATCGCTGATAGATATATAGATTATTATTAATTAAATCATATATATAATCAACAACCTGTTTTGCGCAAATTCTATTTTTTAAAATACTTTTTAATAAAGTCTTAAAAAAGTGTTGTGGCACGAAATTTGCTTAATTCTTAAAAGCAGGAGTTACAAGCATGCGGAAAAAATCGGGATTCACGGTTATAGAGCTTATAATAGTTATTGCCGTATTGGGTATATTGACTGCCGTGGGTGTGCCTAATTTTTTAAGCTGGCTGCCGAAATATCGCTTGAAAAGTGCGGCCCGTGATCTTTATTCAAACATACAGCTTGCAAAGCTGTCCGCGATAAAAAACAACGCTGATTGGGCGATTGTTTTTAATTTAGCAACGGATCAATATCAGGTATGTTCCGATCAGGGGCCTGATAATAGCTGGGGCGGTGGAGATAATATCGTCATAAAAACCGTTGTTCTGAATAATTACGGGAGCGGCGTTGCTTATGGCCATGGGAACGCCGGTTCAGCCATAGGAAGTACATTCGGAGACGAAATTACGTTTGCCAATAACGTAGCTGTCATGAACTCAAGAGGAACCGGTAATGCAGGCTATGTTTATTTGGAAAATTCGAGCGCTACCAACAGTTACGGTGTTGGCGCCAGGAGCAGCGGTGTTATCATTTTACGAAGATGGAACGGTGCCAACTGGGGAAATTAAGGAAAAATTTCATGAAAGTGAAAAGAAAAAAAAGTTTGAACACGCAAGGGTTTACCCTGGTCGAACTTCTGGTGGGCATGGCCGTATCTTTGCTTGCCATTGGAGCAATCTATTCGACTTTTTTGAACCAGCATAAATCGTATTTGATACAGGAAGAGGTCGCCGCCATGCAGCAGAATATCAGGGCTGCAATGTTTCATTTGCAAAGAGAGATTCGAATGGCAGGGTATGATCCCACGGGAGATGCTGGGGCAGCAATTGAGATAGCGAATGTTGCGGAACTGAAATTCAAGATAGATGAAAATGGAGATGGCGATTTTACAGGCACAAGCCCTGCAAATGATCCTAATGAGCAGATACGTTATGCTTTGACAAACGATGCAAATGAAGATGGAATTGCTGATGGCAGCCCCTGTAATTTAGGGAGAGAGATCTGGGGTGGTGGTCTGCAGACAGTAGCTGAAAACATCGATGCCATTGATTTTGTTTATTTGGACGGAGCTTCACCTCCAAATGTACTTAACCCTAACCGCACGAACGTTGCGGCCGGAAACCTGTCACAAATCAGATCGGTGGAAATAACCATTGTGGCGCGGACAGGCAGGGGTTTGTTGGCTTCTAAAAATAATGTTATTTACCTTAATCAACGAGG
>JAUVTO010000122.1 GCA_030601485.1 Desulfobacterales bacterium
CCGATTTAGACGGTTTCGTAAAAAGTTCAAATTCAAGGCGTGCAAATTTTGTAATCATGAGGCGTACTTTTCGTACGTTGAATGATTACGAAATGCAGCACAACGCAGAAGTTGGACTTTTTACGAGACCGTCAAATTTAATGGGAAACTACAGCCGCCATGGGAAGGTTGAAAATACTTGCACAAGGAAAATCTCCACAGGCCAGGGCCCGGTCACGAGGCAAGCTGTTTGAAGCCTTGATAATCCAGGTCCTGCATCACTGTGGGTACAGTGTCGGCCGTATCCTGCACGCGGACACTGATGAAATGGAAATCGATATTGCGGGGAAACATAACGCAACCGGCGCACCCCTTTTTGCTGACTGTAAGTTTTATGAAACAGCCATATCCGCTTCCAAGCTTCAGGCATTTTACGGCAAGTATATGACGAGATGGCACAAAGACAAACGGTGCCACGGACTCCTCATCGCCCTTCCCGGCATTGACCGGTCTGCCAGGGAATTTTATCGAGAGCATATTGAGGGAAATCCCCAAGTCACAGCACTTCTTTATGAAGAAGACCAAGTTCTGAAAGCAATTTCAAGGAGTCCGGGAGGCGTGGGTCCGGATACTGCTGCAAAACGTATTCCCCGTAATATGGGAAAACCGGACAAGTTTTCTCTGCTGTACACCGAAAAAGGATTTTTTTGGGTTCAGCTGATCATCTCTCAAGGCAAAAGGACCCCCAATCGAATCGCTATTTTTAACGACAACGGCATCCCTGTATCAGATCGATCCACACTGGGTTATTTGACAAAACTATATCCGGAGCTTGATGATTTTGACAACATCACTGTGGGGGTCACGGCGGTTCTACAGCCGGGTCTGTTTCAAGATGCAGATGAAATTGTCGAGGTCCGGGCAGGTTCCGGATGCTTCGAATATCAATTCCCGGCATCGCCGGAGTATTTCGTGGGCAGAAGGGCTTTGCTTAATGAGCTGGATTCCTTTGCCAAAGAACTCATAAATAAAAACACGCCCCGGCGCGGAATTGTGTTTGAAGCCCCTTCAGGATTAGGGAAAAGTTCGGCGATCCTTGCAAGTGTTGCACGTCTGCAAAAAATGGGACACTTTGCTGTTGCCATAGATTCACGCACAGCATCGTCTTCAAGGTTCCTTCCTCGTATAATAGACTATACTCTCAAAAAGTTCGGGGACTTCGGGGGCATACTAACCGAAACGGATTGTCCAAAATCTGAAACAGGGTTTGACAGTGCTGTAGAAGCAATTTTTGACATCGGAAAACTTCTTGAATCCCATAGCAAACTACTGTTCATCTTTTTTGATCAGTTCGAGAATATCTTTCTTCTGCCTGATGTGCTGAAACCGATTAAAGATCTGTTTCTGAAAATATGCGAGGAACAGACCAACCTGATTCTTTGTTTCTCGTGGAATAAGGATCTTATTTTATCGACCCCTGCTTTTTCTGAAGAACTGCTTGGAGCGGTTACGGATAACAGCAAAAACATGCTCCTGAATACGTTTTCCAGAACCGAAATTGATTGGCTTTTGAAAAAGCTCAGTAAGGATTTGGATGAAACCTTAACAAAAAATCTTCACTCTTTCCTCGTCGAATTTTCACAAGGATACCCCTGGCTGCTGAAATTGCTTTGCTTTCATGTTAAAGTTGCTCGGCAATTTGGAATCCCACAGATAGATATTGCCGGGAATCTTCTGAGCATTGAAGAACTTTTCCAGCATGACTTACAGAAGCTGTCAGATAAAGAGCGCGCCTCATTACTTGAGATTGCCAGATCTGCGCCCATGTGTCTTGTAGAATCGAGACCCATATTTGAACCTCAAATTGTACAAAATTTAATTGAGCAGAAGTTGATTGTAAACATCGGCAACACCATGGACGTTTACGGAGATATTTTCCGCGATTACCTGAACGAAGATGTACTGCCGCATTGGAATAATTATATCCTTGGTTCCGGCGCCGGGAATGTTATAAATGCTGTGAAAATCCTTCATGCAGCTAACGGCACATTGGATGTTTCCGATTTTAATAAACAGGCCGGTTTGCCGGAAAAGCTTTTTTACAGGCTCGCGAAAGATATGGATTTTCTCGGGCTTGTTAAAATCATAAAAGGCAAGGCCTCCTTGCAGATCAAACTTCCCTCAACGCCCCCTGATGTTGAGATTGTATTGCGAAATCATCTGAAAGACAGACTAAGAGGTAACCGCCAGGTCAGGTGGCTCTTGAAAACTCTAAAAGAGAAGAATGTTCTGGCCATAGATAATATTGCCAAACTGCTTGAGACTTGGTGCACCCATATTTCGGCAACAAGACAAGGTTGGTTAACGTACGCCCGTATCCTGGCGGAATGGATGGATACTGCCGATCTGGCTCTTCTGGATAAAAAAAATCGAAAGCTTATTTGCTTTGATCCTGCAACAGAAATCCGAGAGCGTCACCTTTTGTTACCTAAAAGACGGGGAGCTAAAATTCCGCAGATTCAGTACTCCCCTGTTGAAGATATCGCCATTAGGCTTGTTCGGGCCCTTCATGGGGACGGGAGAGTGAATTGGACAGGCCAGAGCAAAATCACGATCTTTAGAGCCCTTGCAACATTGGAAGATTTGGGTTTCATTGTTAGAAAAACTTCATTGATAAAAGTGCTGCCGGAAGGAGAAGAGTTCGTATCAAATCCGGATAGACGTGCTCTCTTGTTCGCACAAGGTGCGTTGCAATTGACTTCATTTTCAAGATTTTTAAAAATACTTGAATCCCATCAGGTTAAGGGCAATACGCTTTTAAAGCTTGGCCTTGAACTTGGTGAGAATCTCGGAACAAACTGGAAGAACAGCACTGCCGAAACCATGGCCAAGATCATGCTGGATTGGGCCCGTCATGCAAAACTTGCACCCGGTGTTTTTACTGAAATTCGAAAAGGGCCGATAACCGGCTGGAAAAAGAAGGAAGATCGTCAGATGAGTCTTTTTTAAGGCAGTTATGAATGGGGGTGTAACGATAGTTTGATCCTTTTCGACGGGACATATCGTTTGCAACGGCAGGAAGATGCTTCACAGGAAACCGTTGGCAAATGCGCCTGCTCCTGGTGGTTGAGAATCATCGATTTTTCAATAGACCGGCCGGAAGTGCGGTACCTCAAACCCTACGTCATTATTGCCACACAAACCGGCGAAGGCATCTTCAGAACAACCTGTGCCGAAAGTCTGGGCAAGAGGATATACCGGGATTTTAATCTAAAAATCGATGAGACGTTATGGATAGAGCACTATCCGGATGAGCCAGCTCTGTATGTCGCTGTCTTTAAGCCCAAGTCCTATTTTGGAACTGAAATATTTTATCACATCGACTGGAGGCCCATTATGCCCAACGAGTTCGAAGCCATTAAGACATTTATACCGGGAGCCTAACATATTGAATGTCCATAGCACAGCCACCAGGGCCACGTCATTTAAACATGTAATTGCTTGGAATTTGGGATTTCAAAAAATCCGTGAACGCTTACAAATTATGGTACGTTGTTGTTTTTAGATTCGTGCTTATTTGTGTTCATTCGTGGTTTTCTTTCACCGCAAATGGACGCAAATAAACATAAATAGACATTCTAAACAAATGCCTTGTGTGTTTAGAATTATGTGATTATTTTTAAATTCGTGTGTATTTGTGTTCATTCGTGGTTTTATTTAATGGTTTTTCAATTATTTTAGGAGATCTTTTCATGAAATTTAAAGTAATTCTAATTTTGCTTATTTGCTTTTTCTTTAGCCAGGCGGTATTAAGCCAAAATTCTTCTCAGAAATTAGATGTAACGCCGAATGTATCGGATCTTTCTCCGGATGATATCATTAAGAAGGTTGAAACCCGGTATGCTGTTCCAGGTTTTTCGGCCTTTTTTTCTCAAGTTTCAACAATAAAAGCCATGGAAATAACAGATAGCGCATCGGGGAAAGTCTTTTTCAAGCGTCCCGACAAAATGAGATGGGAGTATGAAACGCCCGACCGTCAAACCATAATAACGAATGGCAGTACATTATGGATATACAGACCGGAAGACAACCAGGTTATGGTGGGCAAGGCCCCTGCTTTTTTCGAGGACGGTAAAGGATTCAGTTTTCTTTCAGATATGGAATTGATAAAGAAGAAATTTCGTATTCTTCTCGAAAAAAAAGCTGAAAACGATAACCATGTGCTGAAACTTTTACCCAGAGAAAAAACACACGATGTATCGGTTATATATCTGTTTGTTTCAACAAAGACTTTTGAAGTGGTTAAAATTGTTACCTATAACTCATACGAAGATGAAACACGAATCGAGCTTGACAACATTCAGTTTAAACAGAAAATAGATGATTCCATGTTCAATTTTAAAATACCCCAGGGAGTTGAGGTATTGCATCTTGACGAGCAATAAGTATACGAGCAGCAAATAAATGATTGGCAAATAGAGACTATTAAGGAACTTAAGAATGAAGGAAAAGATAAGAAGTTTGTTAAAAAAAAGAAGCGCTATTATGCTTGTACATAACTACCAGCCGCCTGAAATCCAGGATATTGCGGATCTTTGCGGTGATTCACTGGAACTGAGCATCAGGGCAGCCCAAACCGATGCCAAGATCATCGTCTTTTGCGGTGTGCATTTTATGGCTGAAACCGCTTCAATCTTGTCTCCGGACAAGACCGTACTCTTGCCCCGCAAAGATGCCGGATGTCCCATGGCTGACATGGTAACACCGGAAGCCCTTAAAGACAAACTGGACAAACTTCCTCCCATGCCGGTGGTAACCTATGTTAACTCAACTGCAGCGGTAAAGGCACTTTCAACCATATGCTGCACTTCGGCCAATGCCATAGAAGTTGTAAACAGTCTGGATGCTGAAGAGGTATTAATGGTTCCCGACCGAAATCTCGCCAGGTATACCGCTTCTCATACGCGCAAAAAGGTTCATATCTGGAATGGATATTGCCCGGTTCACGATTTATTAACCCGGGAAGATGTCAAAAAAGTGAAGCAGATTTATCCTGATGCTGTTTTTATGGCCCATCCCGAATGCCGGCCGGAAGTTCTTGCACTGGCGGATAATGTTTTTAGCACTTCAGGAATGATCCGGTTTGCCGGGAAATCCAAAAACCGAACTTTTATTGTCGGAACCGAGGTGGGATTGCTTTATCCTCTGAAAAAAGCAAATCCTGAAAAAGATTTTTATCCGGCTTCCGGTGCCATGGAATGCCCGGATATGAAAAAAATCACCCTCCATGATATTGTCAGGAGCCTGGATTTAATGGAAGGGGAGGTCAAGGTACCCGAAAAAATACAGCGGCCCGCACTAAAAGCCGTTCAAAGGATGGTAGATCTGTCTCTATGAGAAAGGGGGTTCAGGAAATAATAGTTAATAAACAACGGTTAATAATTAATAATTAACAATTGATTATTGATCATTAGATTAGGGTTCAGGGTTCGGAGTTGAATAAATAATGGTTAATAATCAATGGTTAACAATTAATAATTAACAATTGATTATTGATTATTAGATCAGGGTTCAAGGTTCAGAAATTTTAGGTTTGCCTCACAAATCTTAACTGTACACAACATTGCGAAAGGATTTGTTTCTGAAACAAACCAAGAACGGGTGTAAATCAAAACCGTTTGTTATTTTGAATTTTGGTAATTGTTATTTGTTTGTTATTTGCGATTTGTGATTTGTTATTTCTCTCCGAGCCGGAGGCCGGTTTATCCGTTGTTACGATTGTTTTGATTGGAAGGGGGTTCAACAAAGAGGGAGGAGATTCTATTTCGGCCTTTGGCTTTTGAATTATACATTGCCTGATCGGCTCTTTTGATAAATGTTGATAGTTGCTCCTTTTTAAAATATTCGGTAAGACCTATACTTATGGTTATGGTTACAATTTTATCGGGTTCCGGTAAAAAACTTTCTAATTCCACGGCAGTTTTTATCCTGTTGGCAACATTTTTTGCCTCTTCACCTTTTGTTTCCGGCAGGATAACC